>JBGCFL010000067.1:0-4693 GCA_045106975.1 Ekhidna sp.
ATGAGGTACCATCAAAAAGCCTTTTTGAAACATATCAAGCAGAGGTTGTCTTAGCTCTTGCTGTAGTTGTTTGCTTGGTATTATTGTTTGCCATGATGGTCATGTATAAAGCCATGACGGTCATTCTCAAAGCAAGTAAAGCCAAAGATGGTGTAGTGGAAGAAGAGAAAGAGTTTATTAAAGCTCGTGAAGGTGAAGAATCACTTGGATTCTGGGGTCGTTTTTGGAATCGTTTTCACGAAGCTGTCCCTATAGAAAAAGAAGAGTCAATAGCGACTGATCATGAGTATGATGGCATTCGTGAACTTGATAATCAACTGCCTTCATGGTGGATTTATGGATTCTATGCTAGTATTATTTTTGGAGTCATATATCTATTCAACTATCACTTAGGCTCAGGGCCTACTCAGGCCGAAGAATATGAGATAGCCATGGAAAAAGCTGACAAAGAAGTAAAGATCTACTTGGCTTCCTTGGACAATTTAGTAGATGAAAAATCTGTAGAAGTATCTATTGAATCGAAAGACCTAGTAGCTGGAAAAGCAATTTACGATTCCAACTGTGCCGTATGCCATGCAAATGATGGTGGTGGTGGTGTTGGACCCAATTTCACAGATCAATATTGGATACATGGTGGAGATATCAAATCGATATTCAAAACCATCAAATACGGTGTGCCATCTAAAGGTATGATCTCGTGGGAGGCGCAGCTATCTCCTCAGAAAATGAGTCAAGTAGCTAACTATATCTATTCTATGGAAGGTCAGACCACTGCTAGTCCAAAAGAACCACAAGGCGAACTCTTTGAGAGAGAAGCTACTCAGGAAGAAACCGATGATACGACAAATCCTAGCGACATTGACGATGAAGCAGACCTAGAAGATGGTGAGTGCTGCTAATCTGACTCAAGAAAAGCTTAAAAGCATCAATATCAGCACAGTAAAATAGCCGCTAAAGGTAATGGCAGACATCAACGATATATACAAAGAGCAAGAAACCGCTGAAGAAACCTTCAGAGATCATTTATCTACAGTGGATAAAGAAGGCAAGCGGATTTGGGTTTACCCCAAAAAACCGAAAGGAAAATTCACGAATTATAGATCGGCCGTTAGCTATACACTTTTGGCGTTTCTTTTGACAGGACCATTCCTGAAAATCGGTGGTCAACCTTTTTTGCTTTTAGATGTTTTAGAGCGAAAATTTGTCATTCTTGGTCAGGTATTTTGGCCTCAAGACTTTTTTCTATTCGTCATAGGAATGCTAACCTTTCTGGTTTTTATCATTCTCTTCACAGTCGTTTTCGGTCGAATTTTCTGCGGATGGATTTGTCCTCAAACCATTTTTATGGAAGGTGTTTTCCGTAAAATTGAGTACTGGATAGAAGGGGACTATATGGCTCAAAAAAAGCTAGATAAGATGTCTTGGAGTCGAGAGAAAATTATCAAAAAAACATCTAAGCACATCCTTTTTGTGGGGGTTAGCGCCATCATCATGCACACATTTCTCGCCTATCTAATAGGTGTAGATAAGGTATGGCAAATCATTGAAGAAGGACCTTTAGAAAATGCGGGTGGATTTACAGCAATGCTTGTATTTACTGGACTCTTTTATGGTGTTTTCAGCAAAATGCGAGAGCAAGTATGTACAACCATCTGTCCTTACGGAAGGCTGCAGGGCGTGCTACTTGATAGACAAAGTATTGTGGTGGCCTACGATCATGAAAGAGGAGAAACTAGAAGCAAATTCAGAAAAGGAGAAGACAGAGAAGCCGTCCAAAAAGGAGATTGTATTGATTGCAACCAATGCGTCTATGTATGCCCTACTGGTATCGATATTAGAAATGGAACTCAGTTAGATTGTATTAACTGCACCGCTTGTATAGATGCCTGCGATTCTATCATGGACAGGATAGGTAAACCAAAAGGTCTAGTAAGATATGCTTCGGAGCAGAATATTGCAGACAAGCTTCCTTTTCAGTTTACTGGACGGATGAAGGCATACACAGGTGTTTTGGTGATTTTGATGAGCGTAATGGTGTCGCTTCTGATAGTAAGATCAGATTTTGAAACGTCCATTCTAAGAACTCCGGGCATGATGTTCCAAGAACGTGAAGATGGTAAAGTCACGAATTTGTATCAACTAAAAATGGTCAACAAAACCAATCTTGATATGGACATCCAGTTAAGACTCTTGGAACCAAAAGGTGAGATACAAATGGTGGGTCAGCCCGTAACTCTTGAAAAACAAGGTGTGGGTGAAGGTGCCTTTTTTGTGGCAATTGACCCTGCCAACTTAGATAAAATGAGTTCTAAAATCAGGATTGGAATCTTCTCAAAAAACGAAATGGTAGAGCAAGTGAAGACGAGTTTTTTAGGGCCAGCAAAATAAATTAGGGAAATAAAGTTGAAGAAAATGAATTGGGGAAAAAGTATTGTATTGGCATTTGTTCTCTTTGCTGCATTTATTCTTTTTATGGTTGTGAGAGCATTCCAAGAAGACTTTGATTTAGTTGCCGAGGACTACTATGCTCAGGAAATTGGTTATCAGAAAAAGCTGGAACAAAAAGCAAATTATGAGAAGCTTGACACTAAAGTACTAGTACAACTCAATGCTGAAAATGTATCTATCACGTTCCCAGAAGATCAACAACCTAAAGGGGAGATTCATGTCTATCATCCTTCTCACAAGGCGCTTGATAAACGATTTGAAATAAACACGACCAATTCAAATCAGCAGGTGGTTAGTATGAACGAATTTATACAAGGGCAATATCGAATCAATATAACTTGGGAGTCAGGGGGAGTAGAATATTTCCAACAGGAAAAAATATACATCAATTGATTAGTGGATTCGTCATAGGGTTTGTAGGGAGTTTACACTGTATTGGCATGTGTGGCCCATTGACTTTAATGATGATGGGATCCAGAAGGTCATTATACTCTTTTGCACTCTATCACTTGGGTAGGATCATGGTCTATGTACTCATTGGTTTGCTACTGGGACTCATAGGTCACTCCATACAGTTAATGGAGTTACAAAAAGTTATTACTATTCTATTGGGCGCAGGACTCATCTTGCTATATGGTATCCCAAAAATCAGAAATCGAATTGAGCGCTTCTATTACAACTCAAGCTTTAATAAGCAAGTAAGGAAACTACTTGCCAACCAACTATCAACTAAAAAGAGATGGTTCTTTAGTGGCATTGCAAATGGTTTCTTGCCTTGCGGTCTCACTTATGTTGCCGCTGCGGGTGCCATTGTACTTCCTACATATGCGGAAGCAAGCCTCTTTATGATTGCCTTTGGTTTAGGAACCATCCCTGCATTAGCACTTTTCACCATTACAGGTTCTTCATTAACCAATCGCTTCAAAAAATTCATTCCCAATACCATTTCATTCATTGCTATCCTATCTGGTTCTCTCCTTTTATTGAGGGGCCTACTCATCACCTTACCGGACTTTAATCAACTAGTGCAAGCCAATGCAGCTGGTTTGATTACCGTTTGCGGGCTTTAATCTTTCTTTCAAAACTTCTTTATCATTTACTAAAAATATCACTTAACTTTTCATTAAAATGATAGGTCTTGAAGTCACTCCCTGAAATAAAGTCATTAAAAAGAATCTTTATTCTTCTCACTGCTAGTTTGACAATATCCGTAGTAGCGGCTTTCCTATACATTTTAAATGATGTTAAAAGGGATAGAATAAATGATCTTAACTATACTTCCAAGGTTATAAGGAGCTATTATGAATTGAGCTTTCATCAGTGGGAGTTAAGTCTACTTAGTCTTGGAAATAGACTAGTAGAAATCGAAGACCCGCAAGAAAGGCTTGATTACGTGAATAGAGCTTTAGAAGTATACGAGAAAGAATTGCTCGCTTTTGGATTAGCAGATACCACAGGTCAGATCTTAACTTTTACGGGCGCCTCTATTGAAAAGTCACTTCCTAACTTAATTTCTTCCGATAGAACCAAACGCTCTTTTCAATTAGCTCTTGAAAGAGGAGGATTGACTTTAGGTGAATGCTACTATTTCGAAAATGTATCTGACTGGATTTTACCTATCAGAGTTCCTATTTACAATATTCAAAATGAATTGGTAGCAGTCAATACATCCGCTATTGACTTCAGTACCATGATCGACGAGTTAGATGAATTTGGATTCGACCCCAACTATCAGATTCGCCTTATCAACAATGAATTTGGAACAACTCAACTTGTCTATCCATTAGATCCTAAAAATTATAAAGATATTTTAGGCACAGTAAATCTAACCTATCAAGATACAGATACACTTGAGTCTATTGGTGAAATAAACTTGATTTCTGGGAAAGATCCTATTTCAAATTCCGATATCCTATATACCTCAAGTTTAGTCGATGTTATGGATCATCAACTGATTGTCTCTGTCAACAGATCATCAATTCTTCTAGATTTCTTGAGCCGATTTCAGTATGTGTTTTTAGTTTATATCGTCTTGGCAATATCTTCCATATTTCTTTATATCTATATGAAGAACAATCTGGAAAAGTCCATTGCCAAACTAGGCACAGAAAAAGCCAATTTGAAGTCAATCATTGAAAGCTCTTCCGATATAATAGGTCTTTTTAATAAAGATAAGAGGCTAGTTGAATTTAACAGCACTTATAACGCTACCTCAATGGCAACAGAAGGATATGAGCTTAAGAGC
>JBGCFL010000068.1:0-27490 GCA_045106975.1 Ekhidna sp.
TCTCCTCGTCAACTATGCAGACGCTAGAATTATCTCAGCAAATACTTGAATCTGCTAGAAATCAAACAGATAGCATTAAGGACGTAGTAAGCATTACGGAAGGGATTGTAGTCATCGCAGAACAAACGGCAGCAGGCACGGAAGAAGTAGCTAGTTCAGCGACAGAGTTATCTGCAGGCATGGAAAACTATACTAGAAAATCTGAAGAGGTAACAAAAATTGCAAGTCAACTAAAAGAAGGTGTGACTAAGTTTAAACTTTTAAGCAAATAAAAAAGTGTTGAAATAAACTACCCTTGTAGTAGGGCTATTAAAATATTTAGTTGCTTTATTTATGACTTAAAGGCCAAGCGCAATGTCTTATTTGAACCCCGCAATCGCAAGGTGATTTCCTATAGGATCCCCAGAGCATAGTCTGGGTTAATTTTCTCCAGTAAAGTAAGAGATATAATCTTGATTGAATTCCATCCATTCACCGTTCTTTTCTGATACCTCACCGAAAATGAGACTTTCCAAATTTTAAGGTTTATTAATCTAGCATTATCAATTGATAATGTTTTATCAAGTTTTTGAGTGAATCGCTTGATTACCTCTCATTATCGAAAGAATAATTGAACCTTAAAATCAAGATTAACCATGAACAAATTTTCTTCAATTTTCAAACAATTATTAATTGCGTTTATTTTTCTTTCGGCAGGTTATATAAAAGCGCAAGAGAACGATGAGTTTAACTCTGAAATAACACAGGATAATAAAAAAACCTCTACAGGAGGCTTTGGAGCAGACTTAGCAAAGAATGTAAGTTTCGTAAATTTCAACGGATACATTACCAATGAGTTTTTTGCCGCACAAAAAGAAAATACCACATTTGACAATCACTACTTTAATATTTTCATTTCATCACAATTGACTGATAAAATCTTTCTTGAAGGTCAATTGGAGTATGAGCATGGAGGGCAAGACATTGATGTGAGATATGCATATGCCGATTATAAATTGTCAGAAGCATTTGTAATTCGATCTGGTAAGTTTCTAGTGCCTGCAGGACAATTTAACGAATACTTATACCCTGAATACTTAAATAAGACTGTAAGTAGGTCTTGGGTAAACAGAGAAATATCTCCATCGGCATGGGCAGAAGTAGGAGTACAGGTGAGAGGAAGACTTGGGAATAATGAAGACGCAACCCCCTTTTACTCAGTTTATGTGGTGAATGGTCTAAGTGGAGCTACCTCTAGTATTAGAAGTTTAAGAGGGAACTCAAGGGACACAAAAAATGGAGGAAACGATAACAAAGCTATTGGCGGAGCTTTTGGGTTAGATTTAGGAAGTGATATTACCGTTTCTGCTAATTACTATTCGGGTAAATACACTGAAGATAACAAGCTTAATTTGTCCATCTTGGGAGCTTCTTTCTACATGAATAAAGAGAAATTCCATTTATGGGGAGAATATCACATGGCAAATCAAGAAGCCTACAACGATTACTCAGATGCGACTCTAGGTTCCATTGATCTTAAAAAGAATGGATTCTATCTCCAAGGAGGATTTATGGTTACTGATAAGTTTGAACCTGTTATTAGGTACGATCAAATTTCTTTAGATGGAGATCCTAATGATGATCGATCTAGAATAACATTAGGAGCAAATTACTATTTAGCTAAGACAGCAGTAGTTAAAGTAAATTATGAGCTTATCAGTGATGATGGGGCAGATGCAGACGATAACGTGTTTGGAGTACAATTGTCAGTAGGATTTTAAACTAGATATCATGCGAAACATATATACAGTAGTTGTTTTGCTTTTGTGTACCATAGGAATGAAGGCCACAGCTCAAGTGGATAAGTTTCAGGCTCTATACTTAATCAATTTCACCAAAAATTTAGATTGGTCGGGTGAAAAAGTAACAATAGGAGTTGTTGGTAATAGCAAAGCAATAATGGAATTACAATCTCTTGCTTCCAAGTACGATAATATTTCATTGAAGAAAATATCAGGAGGGGAATCAATTAAAGATTGTCAAATGATATTTCTACCGTCAGCACAAAGTAGAAATATATCAATGATACAAAGTAAAATTGGAGATTCACCAATTATTCTTGTCGCTGAGGATCGATCCCTGGTAGCCGATGGGGCAGAAATTGCTTTTTATCAAGAAGGAAACAAACTTAAGTTTCTTTTAAATAAGTCAGCAATAAACCAGACAGGTGTATCAATAAGTGATAAGCTACTTGCTGTGGCCAATGTGGTCAATTAGCACTTGGGATCTAAATTTATGATTTGTCAAGACGACTTTAGGTCGTCTTGATTTATATTGCTCTAGAGCGAAAACCCTAATCAATAACCAATGTTTCAACGAATTTTTAAATTGTTCGGCAGGTTTAATATTGCCAAAAAAATCGCTACTGGTAGCGTCATTGTCATCCTCTTAACTGGTTTTAGTGGTCTATATAGTTATTCTACATTAAAAAAAAGTAGAGAGATAGACGATCAATTAACCAATCATTATTATCCATTGATAACCAAATTGAGTGATTATGAGGATCTCATATCAAACACAAATAGCTTATCAACTAATTGGATGTACCTCCCAAATACCGAGGACAAGTCTTCTCTCAATAATATTGAAAACGAAAAATTCCCACTGCTAAAGACAAGTATAGAGTCACATTTGGCTATTCTTTCAATAGATGATAGAAATAAAGTAGAGTCATTTTTGTCACAATATGAGGCAATTGCACCATCAATAAATAGATTGAAGGAAAGCCTTTCTTCGGATGAGGCGTACCAGGATGATTTTCTTCTTTTCGAATTAATCCCACTACTAGATGATGAAATTTCTGTTCCTCTTAGCGCTCTAGAGAGTGAAGTTTCAAATATAACATCCGATGTTAGAAAAAAATCTGAAAAAATAATTGAGAAAAAATTTGATTCTTTTGATAGTCTGGAATTAGTGATTTCTCTGATGACTTTTTTAGCTATCGTTATTGGAGCGGTTACAACATTTTTAATTACAAGAAATATTGTAGGTACTGTTAATAAGGTAAATGCTCTGATTACTCGTTTGAGCAAGGGAGAAATTCCTCATTTTAAGGTTAAAGAAAGTAAGGATGAAATGGGAGTTATGGTTGCCTCTATAAAGGTGCTTTGCAAGGGACTGGAAAATACCGCAAAATTTGCATCTCAAGTTAAGGATGGTGATTTAGTGTCTGACTATCAATTACTAAGTGATAATGATGTGCTGGGAAAGTCACTTATGTTGATGAGAAGTAATTTAAAAGATGTTATAGATGAGACAAATTTGATTGTAAGGTCTGTTTCGGAAGAAGGAAATTTAGATCAAAAATTAACCTTAGAGGGTAAAAAGGGCGCCTGGAAAGAAATGAGTGAATCGATTAATAATTTGTTCATTTCCATTTCTGAACCAATTAAGCCAATGAAAGAAGTTTTGGAGCTAGTGGCCTCAGGAAACCTATCTGTAAAAATCACAGATAATGCTTTAAAAGGAGACTTTAAAAAATTAACTGATAGCTTAAATTTCGCATTGGATAATTTAAATGATTTTTTGGGAAGCATAAGAAATAATGCGACTATTATTGATGACTCAACAAACGAGATGTCATCTAGTGGCTATGAAATGTCAAACAGCACAAGTGAAATAGCTAGTGCGATTGCTCAAATGAGTCATGGAGCTCAATCACAAGTGCAAAAAGTTGATGACTCTTCTCAGCTAGTAGAAAATATATTACAGAGTTCTAAAGAGATGGCATTAAGGTCAGAAGCTATTAATGCTGCTGCAATAAGAGGTGTAGAAGATAGCGAAAAGGGATCCGGCATGGTGAGTAATGTTACAAGTAGTATTGATGAGATCAAAGGCATCACTACCTCAACAAATGACTCCATGAAAATATTGCTACAAAGATCTGGTGAAATAGAAAGAGTTTTGGGCGTAATATCGGATATAGCATCTCAGACAAATCTTTTGGCACTCAATGCAGCAATTGAGGCCGCTCAAGCAGGTGATGCAGGAAGAGGTTTTGCAGTTGTGGCAGAGGAGATTCGAAAGTTGGCTGAAGACTCCAGAAATTCAGCTAAAGAAATTGAGATCTTGATAAATGCCGTAAGTAATGACACGAAGCAAACTGCAAATATGATGGAGAAGATGAGAAAGAGTGTATCAAAAGGGGTGGATGCCTCCAATCAGGTGTCACTCGTATTTACAGACATGGCTGCATCATCCAGTCAAACCTTGAAATATTCTGAAGATATACTGAAAATGAGTACACAACAGTCTGATAAAATTGGCGAGGTAGTTAGTATTACTGAATCAATCGTGGTTGTTGCGGAGCAAACTTCAGCAGGTACAGAAGAAATAGCTTCATCTGCTACGGAATTGTCCTCAGGAATGACAAATTATATTGAAAAATCTCAAAGTCTAAATGAGATTTCGATGAAATTGAAGGAAGGATTGAGTAAGTTCAAGCTTTCTTAGATTTGAAAGTCAATGCCAGTAATATCTATTATTAATCAAAAGGGAGGAACGGGTAAAACCACCACCTCTATCAACTTAGGAAGTTCACTCTCCCAGCTTGGGAAAAAAGTACTATTGGTGGATATGGATTCACAAGGAAACCTTGGCTATAGTTTAGGTATGGATGTTGAGCATTCTATTTGTGATGTTTTTAACGGTGAAGCTGAAATAGCAGACGTCATACAGTCTACAGAAGGTATGGATGTTGTAACGTCAGACATGAGGTTGGTCGATATAGAATTATCCTTAATTGAATTAGATAGACGTCAAGAGACACTTTATAATGTATTGAAAGATCATTTTAATAATTACGACTATGTTCTTATTGATTGTCCTCCATCGCTATCTATATTAGCGGTGAATGCGCTTTATGCCTCTGATTCCGTGATTATTCCTATGCTAATGGAAGTATTGAGTCTGCAGGGTTTAGATCAAATTATTCAGACCATTGAAAAAATCAATACTACTTTTAACAAGTCACTAGAAGTTTTGGGTGTTTTGCCTGTTATGGTTGATGTAAGACGAAAATTGAGTGAAGAAGTGAAAGAATATATTTTAGAAAATTATGAGCTTAAAATATTTAATTCAGCAATTCGCAATAACGTCAAAGCTTCTGAGGCACCTTCTTTTGGCAAGAGTGTGATTACTTATTCACCCTCATCTAATAGTGCAAAAGATTATATAGATTTCGCTAATGAATTAGTGTTTTTAAATTAAAGTAGATGGCTTTAGGAAAGAATTTGAAGAAAAAGAAACTGATAAGTGACGAGCCTGAAAAAGCTAAGCCCAAGAAGGCTAAAGTAGCCCAGAAACCCATAAAAAAGGATTTAATATCTAAGCCTAAGAAGAAGTCCAAAGTCAAAAAGCAATCAGTTAAAGTTACAAAAAAAGAAGTTAAGTCAGTAGCCAAGGAGGTCAAGGAAGAGTCAATAATACCAATCGAACAGCAACAAGCATCAATCGATCCAGTCCTCACCATGTATATCACAAATGAGTTGAAAGAGAGAAAAACTCTTCTTAGAGCTCAATATGCTGAGTTAATCAATAGCATTCAAGATAAAACTATTCAATTCATCTCTATTCAAATTGGAGATGAATTATACGCAATTGATATAGGTCAAGTAAAGGAAATAGTCCCGATTCCTCATCTTTCTAAAACACCTAACACTCCGTCTCATATTAGAGGAATAGCAAATGTGAGAGGAAAAAACTATACGGTATTCGATTTGGCGATTAGGTTTAAAATTGAAGATGAAAAAACTCCCCAATTTCTACTTTTGTTAAATAATAGGGAAGTAAAGGCAGGTCTGATATTGCCATTATTACCCTCTACGTTTAAAGTATCTGGAAAATTTATTTCTTCAGAATTGAATATGATAGAAGATGCTTCTTTAGATGTGTCTTACATAAAGGGTCTAATTCAATATGATGAAAAACTCATTTATTATCTTGATATAAAAGAAATGCTGATAAATGATAAAGCAATTGTTATACCAGGTGAAATGACGAACACTAAGTGAGTAGTAGATTGAAAATATTGATTGTTGATGACTCAGCCTTCATGAGATTACTTATTTCGGATTTGGTATCTGAAGGTAAAGAAATGGATGTTGTTGGTACAGCTGTAAATGGATTGGAAGCTGTACAGAAAACAGAGGCACTATCTCCAGATGTAGTGCTTCTTGATCTTCATATGCCTGAGTATGATGGACTTTATGCTGTTAAAGAGATTATGGCAAAATGTCCGACCCCTATACTTATTCTTAGTTCGGTTGGGAATAGGGATTTGGAACCCGTATTTGAAGCTCTTAAAAACGGAGCTGTCGATTATATGAATAAGCCTGATCGAAATAAATCGAAGATGAGGCAGATTCAATCAGCATTGATTGGAAAGATCAAAAGTACAGCACGAGCTAAACCGACACCTTCTACAATTCCTGCTTCAAAGCCTAAGATTATTCAATCCAGAAGAAAGAAGAGTAAGTATGACATAATCGCAATTGGGGCATCAACAGGTGGGCCAACAGCTATTGAAAGAATTATAAGCCGTCTTCCTGAAGATTTTGATACTCCAATCTTGATTTGTCAGCATATGCCTGTCGCTTTTATTCCACCGTTTGTTAATCGACTACAATCTCTGACGCCATTAAATGTAGTTTCAGGAACTTATAACATGACTCCTCAACCTAGAACCATAACCTTTTGTCCTGGGCATGCCAATTTAATATTGAAAAAGGAAGGCAATGATGTCTTGATCGATTTTACTGATGAAAAATACCCTGAGTATAATAATCCATCCATCAATGCAATGATGGAAAGTGTAGCCAGTATATATGGAAATAAATCAGTGGGGGTTATACTAACCGGAATGGGAAAAGATGGATTAAATGGAATGACTTCTATAAAAAAGGCTGGCGGTTTTACTATAGCGCAAAATCAAGAAAGCTGCGTTATATATGGAATGCCAAAAGCTGCCGTTCAAAAAAAAGTAGTAGATGTTTCATTGGACATCAAAGATATTAGTGGATACTTGATTAATGATTTAAAGTGAGCTCTAGAGAAGACGAATACCGCCAACTGTTCCTTACTGAAGCCAATGAGAATTTGGAAGAACTTAATCGTTTATTTGTAACGATTGAAAAAGACCAGTCCGATAGGCAGGCAATTAATTCCATCTTTAGAATAATTCATACCCTCAAAGGAAATGCCATGGGTATGGGGTATGAAGCAATAGCAGATCTAACCCATACAATGGAAGATATTTTCGGAGCTATTAAAGATCGAAAAATCAAATTGACAGCTGAATTGGCTGAAAATCTTTTCAGAGCAAATGACAAACTTGACGGCTTAGTCAAGGCCATTGATAATGGTAAGAAAGTTAGTTTTTTGGGTATTAAAACCAAGTTGTCTGTTTATCTAAAAAACGCATTAGAAGATAGTGGGGAAGAACTAGAAGCGCAAGTTGAAGAGCCAGAGATTGTTTCTCCAGAAGAAACCGAAAAATCAGAAACTGACACAATGAGTTTCTCTGATGTTGTTCAGATTCCTGTACGTAAAATGGACGAATTGCTAAATTTAGTAGGGGAGCTAGTTATAGAGCGAGATAGATTAATCTCGTTGTATGGAGAAGAGGGAAAGAACACCATTGAGTTTGAAGGATTGAAACGCATTTCATCAAATCTTCATTATGGAATCCTAAACGTGAGAATGGTCCAAATTGGATTCTTGTTTAATAAATTTCATAGAGTCTTAAGAGATGCAGCCAATACGGAGAAGAAGGATGTTGTATTGGCATTAGAGGGTACGGATGTTGAAATTGACAGGAATATCCTGAAGATAATTAGTGATTCAGTCGTTCATCTAGTTAGAAATGCAGTTGGGCATGGAATAGAGACTAAATCGGATCGGGAAAAAACAGATAAACCTGCACAGGCTACAGTTTCCCTTAAAGCGAAACATGAAAAAGATACGGTTATTCTATCAGTAGTAGATGATGGTAAAGGAATAGACACTAATAAAATAAGAGAGAAAATTGTTGAGAAAAATATGGTGACCAAGGAGATGGCTGAAAAGCTTCCTGACTTAGAGGTCATTAGATATATTTTCGAGCCAGGGTTTTCTAGCGCTGATTCCGTCACCTCAATATCAGGACGAGGAGTGGGTATGGATGTGGTAAAGAGAACTATTGAATCTATAGGCGGACAAGTGATTGTAGAAAGTGAGGTCGGTGTAGGTTCTAAGATTAATTTAATTCTACCATCCTCCTTAGCCCTGAAAGGGGCATTACTATTTGAGGTTGACTCATCTCAGTATGCTATACCACTCGCATATATCGAGTCAGTTATAAATATAAAAAAAGAAGAGATACATCAAATATCTAATACATTGATGATTGACTACAAGGAGCAATCTGTACTCCTCTCATTTTTAGATGATATGCTTAAGGCAAAGAATCATGATTTGATAAAAGATAATTCTAAAGCACTTTCTTCATTTTCTGAATTAGATGACGAGAGTCAAATACCAGTTATTGTAACTAATCATTCAGGGAGAAGATTGGCTTTTGTCGTAGATAAACTGATCAGGCAGAAAGAAATCATTGAAAAGAAATTACCAAAACCATTGAATAATAGTCAGCTTCTAAGTGGAACGACTATTTTAGGATCTGGAAATGTATGTCCAATTATAGATGTTGCCACATGCATGGATTTAATTTATAATACAGGAGATCAAAATTAGAAGGCCATTTCAACCATAGGAATAGATACCATCAGTGATGAAGAGCTGAAAGCTCTCATGCAAGCGATCAACAATAGATATGGTCTTGATTTCACCAATTATGAATCAACATCATTAAAGAGAGGTATTGTGAGATTAATGCTAAAGCATAAAATGGGCTCCATATTGGAATTGTGGTCCAAGGTTCTCAAGGATGCTGATTTCTTCGCGAGTGCAATTGATGATTTACTTGTTAACTTAACCGAGTTATTTAGGAACCCTGATGTTTGGCTTAAGCTTCGTGATGAAATACTTCCCAATTTCTCAAATTCTGCATCCATAAAGACATGGCATGCAGGGTGTTCTACTGGTGAAGAGGTATACACTATGTCATTCATTCTTGATGAGCTTAATCTCCTCAGTAAATCTAGAGTGATGGCGACTGATTTAAGTACAACAGCGCTTAGAAAAGCGCATAAGGGGCAGTATTCTCTGCAATTGATAGATCAATACGTTGTTCCGCTACTTAAATTTTTCCCAAAACAAAAAGTTGAAGATTATTTCGAGACGGATGCAAAAACTGCTACAATAAAACCAAAGTACCAGTCTAATGTAACCTTTCAAAGACACAATCTGGTTACCGATCCAATGAATGGTCTATATGATATAATTTTTTGTAGAAATGTTATGATTTACTTTGATGATGAATTAAAGAGAAGAGTATTGGACAAACTAAATGAACGTCTTAAGCCTGATGGATTCATAATTATAGGTTATTATGATATAATGCCTGATTACGGAAAAAAACTTTTTAAAGCTTTCGATGTGAAAACAAGAATTTATCAAAAAAAGTAATGGAATTTCTTAAATTGAAGTTGATATGCGTATTTTAATTGTAGATGATTCAACCTATATCCGTACTATGCTTAGATCCACATTAGAGGATCAAGGATTTGAAATTATTGGAGAAGCTGTCAACGGTGAAATGGCTATAGATATGATAATGACTAAATCTCCAGATCTAGTCACCTTGGATAACATTTTACCAGACATGACTGGAATAGATGTGTTGAAAGCCATAAAAGATATGGAGCCAAGACCTAAAGTCATCATGATAAGCGCTGTGGGGCAACAATCCGCAATTGTTGAAGCTATATCAAATGGAGCTTCAGAGTATCTAGTAAAACCTTTCGACAAGAGTAGGTTGATCACTAGAGTTAAAGAACTAAATAATTAATTGAAATGACTAGTTACAAATACGTAGTTAGTAGCGATATTCAGTTGATGTTTATAATCAATTTTGAAGACACTGAAATTAAAATAATTAATGATCTCTGATTTGAATGATAACGAACTAAAAGTAGCAACGAAACTAATATTTGAAGGACTCTCAATGGCTAAGGCCTCTATGGAGCAGATTCTTCAAAGCCCAATTACAATCGAGAAAATTGATTATGATGGGCCGCAGAGAGGTGTAGATCGTTTTTCTAATATGGAAGGCGATGTTCATTTGATAAAAACGGAATTAATGGGTGAGCTGAAAGGAGTTAGTCATCTTATTTTTTCAGAAGAGGAGGTGACCAAACTCTATGAAACATGCCTTCCTGGTGATGTTGCCTCTGATAATTCAAATGAAGCTTCTATCATGAAGTTAGGCTTTCTTACAGAAATAGATAATATGGTTTCGGCGGCTGTAATTACTGAATTCTCTAATTTTCTAGATGTAGAAATTTATGGAATGGTTCCTGGCTTAAAAGTGTTAAAAGCAAAAGATGTCAACCAGCACCTGATGGATGATTCAAAAGAATTTGAATCTGTTATTCATTTTAAAGCTGTTTTTCATGGAAAGGAACTGAATATATGTCCAGACTTTGTGTGGGCTTTTCACGATAAATTTGTTGATAAAATCAAGGATAGAGTTTAACACGCTAAATAATATTCATCCAATTAATTGTTACCGCGTATAAAAAAAAAAAAAAAAAGAAATTAGTAGTAAAATGAGTAAAACAGTATTAGTAGTAGATGATTCCATCTACATGAGATCTTTAATAAAATCAGCTTTATCAGGTGCTGGTTTCGAAGTGGTAGGTGAAGCTCCCAATGGTGAAACAGCGATTGATTTGGCTTTAGAAACTCAACCAGATCTAATAACCTTAGATAATATATTGCCAGATATGATGGGTTTTGAAATATTAAAAGTTTTAAAGGAAGAAGCTGTAGGAGCAAAAGTGATCATGGTTAGTGCTGTTGGCCAGCAAACTGTGGTAAATAAAGGTCTTTCCTTAGGCGCTTCTGAGTATATTGTGAAACCATTCACCGAAGAAGATTTACTCAAGGTGGTAGAAAAAGTAATGGCTGAATAGCATCTTACGATCCAATGATTAAGAAACTCCAAAATCTCCCTATAAGGCAAAAATTTGCCGTAATAATTGTCCCTTTAATAGTGATAATAATTGCTTTTGATTTACTTCAAATTCGTTATTACTATTTGGACTACTCAGATTCAGTACGTCTCAACAAAGCTATAACTGTAGGTGTTGAGATAAATCATTTAGTACATGATATTCAAAAGGAGAGGAGCATTTCTTCAGGATACTTGTCCAACAGTGAAATTGATTTTCAAAGTCAATTAGCAGAACAGCGTGTTAAGACAGATAGTACACTCCAACAATATTATAATGAATTATCAGGAGGAAATTTAGAATCTTTGATAGAACTTCATCAAAATGATTTGAATGAATTAAACTCATATTTTGCCAAAATCGAAGTTCTTCGTGATAACATTGATAATAAAAGAATCACATCAGAAGAGTCTATTGATCAGTTTTCAGAAATAAATACTTTCGCACTTAATACAGTCATTAAGCTTATTGACGAGACAAGAGATAAAGATGTAGCGCAGCAAGTGCACGCCATTATCTATTTTCTAAAGTCCAAAGAGATGGCTAGTATCGAACGTGCAATAGGAACTCAAGCCTTTTCTAAAAATCACCTAGGTTTTGACTTGTATAATCAATTCACAACTTTAGTAGCGAATCAAGAATCGTATCTAGATGCCTTTAAAATAATTGCCGATGAAGATTTTAAAGGTTATTATGATCAGATAGTTTTCGGAGAATCTGTTGAAGAAGTTTCTAGGATGCGGCAGGTACTATTTGAAAATGACACTTTAACTGAGGATCCTTCATATTGGTATAAAGCTAGTACCGATAAAATCAATTTGCTCAAAAAGGTTGAGGATTATATGTCGGATGATATCCAGACATATATGGAAAATATCGCATCTAAGTCTGTTAGAAATTTCTGGATTTTTCTGATACTTGATATCAGTATTGGATTTTTAGCAGTTTGGCTAATGACTATAATAGTTACTAACCTCCTTAAAAATGTAAAAGTTTTAGAATCTTATACCCGAAGAATAACTTCTGGTGATATGTCCAAAAAAGTGACTATCAAGACAAACGATGAGTTGGGGAAATATGCCAACACATTTAATAAAATGGTGCTTGAAATACGAAAGTCACATGTTGAGCTTAGAAAGCAGAGGGATAAAGCAAAGTTTATGTACAAAAACATATACGGCGTGTCTCTTGTTGTTTTTGAAAATATACAACAAGGTATTTTCTTATTGGATAAGGATTATAAGATTTCAAAATTTCATTCCAAAGCGATGAAAGAAATCTTCAGTAATGAACGGATTGCAGGTGAAAACTTCAGTAATTTCATGCGCCCACTGATATTACCTCGAGAATTGGAGGCGCTTGAAATGTTTATGAAGCATCTGTTCAATTTGGATATGGATGAGGAGGTGGTAAATCAGCTTAATCCTGTAGACCAAGTAAAAATTCATACTGAACAAGATGGTATTGTTGCGACTAAATACATAAGAGTAGAGTTTACAAGGATCTTTAGAAAAGATAAAATCCAGAATGTAATGGTGACAGTCTCTGATGATACTGAATCTATTTTGTTACAACAGCACCTTGATGAAGCAGAGAAGAAGAAACAATTGGAAACAGAAAGAGTGCTTAGTATTCTCAAAATTGATCCTTCTGTTTTACGCGGATTTTTACATAATTCAAGAAAAATGCTCAAGAGCATATCTGAGAAATATGAAAAAAATGATAGAGATGAGTACTCAGAATTGTTGAGTTTCACATTCAATATTATTCATAATTTGAAAGGGAACGCGGTAGTCATTGGAATGGAGTTAATGTCAAATAAATTCCATGAGATAGAGGAAACGATTAGTAAACTACAATCCAAAGATGTTCGCGGCAAAGACTTTTTAGCTGTCTTATATGAGATTGATGAGGCAGATAGAACGATAGCTGAAATTTCTGAAATGCTTAATAAAATTGTGAGCATTTACAAAAAATTCCCTGCTGAAGGAAATGCGACATCTAACATTATGGTTATAGAGTCTCTAGAGAGAGGGATAGAGCATATTGGAAAAGAGGTAGGAAAGGAAGTTGATTTAGTTTTTGAAAATAAAGACAATGTGATTCTTCCTGAATCTTATACTGAGCCTTTCAAGGATATTATGATTCAGTTGATAAGGAATTCGATGACTCATGGTATTGAACATTCCGACGAGCGAATAGAGGCAGGTAAAGTTCTTAAAGGACAGATTAAAATTTCACTATCTCAAACAGAGGAGTTTATTAATATAAAATATGAAGATGATGGTGCTGGTCTCAATTTGAAAAAAATAATGACTAAAGCTGTTGGAAACGGATTAGTTTCAGAATCAGATTTGGTTAATATGCGAGATAAACAAGTCGCCGAACTTATTTTTAATGAGGGCTTTTCCACCAAAGATCAAGCAGATCATAACGCAGGAAGAGGTCAAGGAATGCCACTGATTAAGTCTTTAATAGAAGACAATAATGGAACATACAAAGTTGAGAGTAAAGGAGGAAAGTCTTTTGGTATGACAATTACATTTCCAGTATTAGAAGAAAATATATTGACTGAATGAAGAGGTTACTAATTGTAGATGATTCATCGGTGATGCGTCGAACCATAGAGAAGAATTTAGCCAATTATGATCTTGAAATAATTGGTCAGGCAGCAAATGGTCATGAGGCTGTTGAAATTGTAAAGACTGAATTGCCTGATGTTGTTACACTGGACATAACAATGCCAGAAATGGATGGTATTGCTTGTTTGAAAGAAATTATGAAAATCAACCCTGAAACCAAGGTGATGATCATTACGGCTCTTTCAGATAAGTTAACGGGGTTAGTTGCTCTAGACAAAGGAGCGCGTGGTTTTTTATACAAACCTGTAAGTGCTGCAGATTTAGAGAAGTCATTTGATAAACTGCTGGGAAGGAATGGAAAGTAGAAAAGAAGAATTCGAAGCTACATGCAACATGTTCATCAATTCCGTGAGCAACTATTTCAAGCATCTGACAGAGATTGATTCTGACACTAAGGTGCCCTATCTCAAGGAATCTGAAGGACTTGTCTTAAAAGATTATACAGGTATGATTGCCATATCTGGAAGTAGAAAGGGATTTGTTTATATATCGGCCAACAGAGAAATGTTTGCAAACCTTATCAATCTTTTTATTGGTATCGAAGACCCATCAACAGAAGATATTTTAGATATGGCTGGTGAAATTTCCAATGTTGTTGCTGGAAATGTAAGAGCAAATTTAGGTGCTAACTTTATGATATCAGTACCTACAGTTTTTGAAGGGATGCCTGTTGGTTTAAGTATACCTGAAAATGTTTCCATGTATGTTATTCCCATAAAATGGAACGGTCATGAGGCTTTTGTTGTATTAGGTTTAGAATAGAGAAGATGCAACTAAATAAATCAACATCAGATGCTAATTGGTTAATCAATCTTGATAAGATTGAAGACAGTACGCGTAAAAACTATTTTTCTGTTTTGCCACAAGAAGAAGCATTAGTTGAAGAGTTTTCAGATGCTTTCGTTTTGAATAAGCCAAAAGGACATGTAGGTGGAGATGGTTTTTGGCTTCATAAACATGAAAATGATATATATCTAGCATTATTTACCTGTATAGGTGAAGGCCATTTAGCAAGTATGATGATACGTGTTTACATGAATGCCTTAAAAAAGATGGTAGAAGGATACTCCATTGACTTTACCGGCTCTATTTTACAATTTCTTCATAATGAAGTTAAAGCTCATTTTAAGAATAAAAATAATATTTTACTAAATACGAACGCAAACGTTGGGATAGTAAAGTTGAATAAGGATACCAAAGCCATGGAGTTTGCTGGTGGCAACATGAATCTTATCCAAGTAAATGCTTCTGGAGTTAAAGTTATTGAGGGTGATAAGCATCAAGTAGGAGAATCTGGTGATAGATTAAGTTATAGTTCAATTAATTTAGAGAATACAACTGATTCTTCGTTTTACTTAGCAAGTAGTGGTATATTTAATCTGATTGGAGGCCCTTCCTTTAAGAAATTGGATATGGATGTGATGGGTTCATTTCTAATGAATAGAAAAAAGGTAAAAATGCCGAAGCAAAAAATCCAAATAGAAGAGTTTCTATCAAATTGGACAGGAGTGAGTCAACAAAATGATGACATTCTGATGATTGGTTTTAGAGCTTAATCCAAATTTTAGTCAAGTATTTTCTTTCATACGATCAGATATCCGAATAAAATGCGGATATATTAGCGAACGTTATCACAAATAATTGATAATCAGCATTTATACGAAGTGAACCATCTACCTTTGCGGTTCATTTTATAATAAAGATTCTTTGAATAATTTCTCAACACTAGGACTTTCCCCATCTGTATTGGAGGTCCTCGCCCAACTTGGGTTTGAAAAACCTACGCCAGTACAAGAAAAAGCAATTCCAATGCTACTTAATGAAAATCCTACTGATTTCATTGGCTTGGCACAAACTGGGACAGGTAAAACTGCTGCTTTCGGACTTCCTCTTATCGACCTAATAGATATTGATAATAGAGCTACTCAAGCTTTAATATTGGCTCCCACTAGAGAGCTTGCACAGCAAACAGCGAAGCAGATTGTAGATTTTTCTAAAAATAATAGGAAGCTAAATGTTGAAGTGGTTTACGGAGGAGCGGCTATAGTAAATCAGATAAAAGCGCTTAGAAGTCCAACCCAAATTGTTGTAGCAACACCAGGACGATTAATGGACTTGATTAATCGTAAGGCGATCAAGCTGGATGATGTAAAATATGTGGTTCTTGATGAAGCAGATGAAATGCTTAACATGGGTTTCAAAGAAGCTATTGATGAAATTCTAGAATATACTCCCGAGGAACGTGTGACTTGGCTTTTTTCGGCGACTATGCCGAGGGAAATTCGAAAAATTGTGAACAAGTATATGGACAGTCCATTGGAGGTAGCTGTCAATACGGATCAAAAAAGTAATAAAGATATTTCTCATAAATATGTAGTTACAAAAGCATCCAATAAAATCCCATCTCTGAGGAGATTTATGGATATGCAGCCCGAGATGCGTGGAATCATGTTTTGCCGAACTAAAAGAGAAACACAACAGATCGCAGATGACTTAAGTAATATTGGTTATGGAGTCGAGGCTCTTCACGGTGACTTATCTCAAGGTCAACGAGATGCTGTCATGAGACGCTTCAAAACAAGATCTATGCAACTACTAATTGCTACTGATGTTGCAGCAAGAGGTATTGATGTCAATGATTTAACTCATGTACTTCATCATACCCTTCCAGATCAATTAGAGAGTTATACCCACAGGAGTGGGCGTACTGGTAGAGCAGGTAATAAAGGAATTTCTCTAGCATTCATAAATCCAAGAGAGACAAGGAAGATTTCTGAGCTTGAGAGGAAGATCAATGTCAAGTTTGAGAAAGAAGAAGTGCCAAGTGTTGAAAAATTGAAATCTAGTAGAATCAATAGTTGGGCTCATCTAATCATCAACACTAAAGTAGATGATCAAGCGGATGAGATAATGGTTTCGCTAAAAGATCAGTTTGATCATTTAGACAAAGAAGATATTTTGAAAAGATTGATTACTACTCAATTGGATCATTTAATGGTTCAAAGTGGCGAGGATGCTAATTTGAATGAAACAAGTGGGGGATCATCTGAACGTAGAGAAAGAGGCCGTTTTAATAGGTATTTTGTTAATATAGGTTCTATCGATGGAATGACAAAAGCTGATATTCTTCACTTGCTATCAGATGTCTCTGGAATAGATCGCAAACTTTTCGGTGATCTAGACATGCAGAAAAATTGCTCCTATTTTGATGTTGATAAGGATAGTGATGGTAATCTCAGCAAAAGCTTTAAAGATCAAGAAATTGAAGGTAGAAGTATCCGTGTTAATAGAGATGATGCCGATAATTCAAGAGGTAGATCAGGTGGATATGGAGGCGGAAAGAAAGGTAAACCTGATTTTAGAAAGAAGGGAAAAAGAGACTTTAAACGCTCAGGTAGAAGAAGGGGCTAATCATATTAGTCGTTTTTATTCGTAACAATTCTTATCTTGCAAAAGATTACACAATAAACAGAGGTAAAACATATGTCAAAATCCCAAAATACATTCATCAAGAACCAGAAAGAGAAGAAAAAAGCGATGAAGAAGAAGGAGAAAGAGGAGAAGAAACAAGAAAGGAGAGAAAATAACCTGAAAGGGGGTGATCTTTCTGATATGATCGCATACGTAGATGAGTTTGGGAATATTGTTGACGAAAAGCCAGAAGAGAAGCCAGTGCCTCCAAAAAGAAAAGAAGGAGATAAACCATCTAACTAGACCTTAAGATCAGTTAGTGCATGCAATGTCATGAAAACTGAAATCAATCTCTTAATCCTTGCAGCTGGCAAGGGCTCTAGATACGGATCAGAAAAGCAATTTGATGGGGTGGGGGTCAATGGAGAGTTTCTGTTCGAATACAGCATATATGACGCTATTCAGATTGGTTTCAGTAACATTGTTATCATTACTTCCAAAGAATCAAAACAAGAAATAGAAGATTATCTAGAATCAAGAATTTCTAATAAAATTCGGTTTTGTTGTATTGCTCAGGAGGAGAAAGATATCCCTTATAATAGCCAAGTAAAGATTGAACGGACAAAACCTTGGGGAACTGCTCATGCTGTTTGGTCTGGAAGAGAAGTACTAACAGACTCTGATTCATTTGTAACTATCAATGCAGATGATTTTTACACTAGAGAGGCTTTAGCACTAGCTTTTAAAGCATCCAAGAATATTACATCTGATACGAAATATGGATTGGTGGCCTTCCGTCTTCAAAAAACATTATCTATTAATGGACCTGTTTCGCGAGGCATTTGTGATTTAAATGATTCTGAGCTAATCAAGATCAATGAATGCACTCAACTTATAGATATTGAAGGTGTTATCATTGACAAATCATCAAATACTCAGTTTACGGGAAACGAATTAGTGTCTATGAATCTATGGGTACTTACACCAGATGTTTTCAAAACTATTGAAAGACAATTTGCAATTTTTATTTCTGAAAATGAGGATTTGAAATCTGGAGAAATATACCTTCCGTCTGTTATTCAATCTGAAATAGACAATTCTGAAAACACTGTTAAAGTAATTGCTAATCATGGTGAATGGATGGGTATGACGTATGCCTCGGATAGAGAAGGAGTGAAAAGTAGATTGAAATCATTTGTACAATCTGGACTCTATCCTCGTGATCTATGGGCAACTCTATAGGAGACATCTTGTCTAGTTTTAACCTCTCAGATAAGTGTACTTGGACTGAGATATCATCAGGATTAATAAATAAGACTTATTTAGTTTCTAATACTGAGAAAGATGTTAAGTATGTTTTTCAAGAGATAAATAAGTCAATTTTCCCAAACGTTGAGGCATTGATGAACAATATTGAATTGGTGAATAACCATTTACGTTCATTTACGAAAAGTCAGTTTCCTTCATTGCTAAAGACTATAAGTGGACAAAACCTCCTGTTAGATCGATCTGATCGGGCATGGAGAGTTTATGAGTTTATTGAAAATAGCAAAACAATAAACCAGACTAGAAATAGTAAAGTCGCGAAAGAGGCCGGAAAAGCTGTAGGGCAGTTTCATGTAGATATGGATGGATTTGATTCGAAAAAACTGTCTAACACATTGCCTAATTTCCATACACTTTCTACCCGATTGAATCAACTTGATAAGGCAATTTTGAGTTCTACTCATTCCAATAGAGGAGATGTCCTAGAGATGATTAGCATGATTGATCGGATTAAATCAAAATTTAATCCATTGTTTGAGATTGATCTGCCTTTAAGAGTGACTCATAATGATACTAAGTTGAATAATATTTTATTTGATAATAATGATGAATATATCTGTTTGATCGATCTAGATACTTTGATGCCTGGTTATCTTTATACTGACTTTGGGGATGCATTACGAACCTTGTCGAATCCTGTAGGCGAAGATGAGAAAGATATTTCTAAAGTACAGTTTGATTTAAATCTGTTTGAGTCTTTTACCGGTGGGTTTCTTTTAAAGACTAACGCTATATTGACACAATCTGAAAAGTCAACCTTGCCACTTTCAATTCCATACATGCCATTTATTATGGCGATAAGATTTTTGACAGATTATTTGAATGGAGATATATACTACAAGGTAAGCTACGAGCATCAAAATCTTGATAGAGCTAAAAACCAATTAGCTCTTGTTAAAAATGTGTCTGATCAGTTTGACGCTATAACCTCTGTATTTACTAAATTTGGTTTAATACAGACATGACAGTATTCAATGATCATTAATCATATCAAATTCGCAATTCGTTTTTTCCGTAAAGAAGGAGGATATTCAATACTCAACCTTCTAGGTCTAACCCTTGGTATCAGTATTGCGATCATTCTACTGCTCTACCTTCAGAATGAACTTAATTATGATGATCATCATAAAAATGGAGACCAAATTTATCGTGTCACCCATCACTTAAAGGCAGATGGGGCAGATTTTAATACTGCAAGAACAGCTCGTGAATTAGCTCCATTACTAAAAGAAGAACTTCCTGAGGTATTGAATTATGTCAGATTCAATTTGTATGACAATACCATGATCACCACGTTTCCTGATAGTGATTTGTCCAGTCAATACTATGAGGAAAGAATAATGGAAACAGATTCCTCTTTTCTGTCCGTGTTTTCACATAGAGTATTGGAAGGGAATGGTAAGACCTGCTTATCTGGTCCTGATAAGGCTGTTTTAACAGAATCGATAGCGAAAAAATACTATGGAAATGAGACCGCTGTTGGGCAGGTTATACAACTTGCCTCTGGAGATTTGAGAACTATTTCGGCGGTAATCTCCGATTTACCGGATAATTCTCATTTAAAGTATGAAATACTATTTTCACAGATTCAAAAACGAGATTGGATTGCTCAATCTGACGATCCTGTTCGAACTTCTGAAGGTTTCTGGAATCCTGGTGGATATACATATTTACTTTTGCCAATTGATTATAATTACCAGAACTGGAATGAGAGGTTTGAAGTCATATTTGACAAATATTACTCAGCTTTCGGAAAAAAAATTGGAGGATCAGCTGTATCAACACTTACTCCGCTTAAAGAGATTCACTTTCAGTCTTCATTAACGGATGATGAGCCTGTTGGAAATATTAAGTATGTCTACACCTTCGCAACTATAGGTTTGCTAATCATTATCCTAGCATGCATCAACTATATGAACATGGCGACTGCTAGATCTGTTGTTCGTACAAAAGAAATTGGTGTTCGTAAAGTATTGGGTTTTACTCGTATAAAGCTTTTTGTATCCGTTCTTGCCGAAGCTATTATTCTGTCTGTTTTCGCCATGTTCTTAGCTTTGATTTTTGATTTCGTAGTGTTGGAATTTTCACCATTGAATGATTGGATAGGAAAAAACCTAAGCTTGAATTTCTTTGAAAATCCACTATTGCTCTTCGGTATTATTGTCATAGTATTAGTTGTAGGTTTGGTCTCTGGTATTTATCCAGCATTGTATATTCCATCCATGCCTGTTACCGCAGCAATGAAGGGGAGTGGGCATACTAATAAATCTGAATCGTGGCTTAGAAAAACACTTATCGTCCTGCAATTTTCTGTATCGGTTTTTGTCATCTTTTTTGTGGTATTGATGAATAGACAAATCAATTACCTTAATATGACTGATGTGGGTTTTGATAGAGAAAATGTTGTTCTCATCGAACTGAGAGATTCTACTGTTGTAGCTAAGACAACTGCTATTCGAAATGAACTCTCTAGTCATCCAAATATTATTTCTGTTACTAGTGCATGGGGTACGCCTGGAGTAGGGGTAGGAGGTCAAGTCTTTAGGGTAGAACGTGATGGGAAAATGGAGCAGCAAGCGATGAGTACCATTTGGTCAGGCCCAGAATATCTTGAGACTATGGGTATAGAACTTCTAGATGGAAGGGATTTTAGACCCGAAGATGGTAGGCAAGAAAGTAGAGCTCTATTAATCAATGAAACAGCTGCGCAAGAGTTAGGTTGGAAAGATGCGCCACTGAATAAGCGAGTACGCTTTTTCCATGGAGAAGTTGATATGCATGTTGTTGGATTAGTGAAGGATTTTAATTTTGAGTCGCTTCATAATAAAATTAGTCCTATGTTCATTCTCAGGATGGAGGCAGATGGGGGAACGCTACATGTTAGAATAGCCGGAGAAAACATAAAGCAGACATTAAACTACCTAGAGGAACAATTTGCAATTTTTGATCCTGCTCATCCATTTGAATATCAATTTGTAGATAAAGAATTTGAAAAGCAATATGAAGCAGATCAGACTCAGTTAGAGCTCATTTCTGCACTATCCTTTATTTGTATTTTTGTATCAATACTTGGTTTAATTGGTCTTTCTGCCTTCACTATTGGTCAAAAGGCGAAAGAAATTAGCATTAGAAAAGTGCTTGGAGCTTCAGTTCAAAGTATTCTAATTCAATTCTCAAAGGGCTATGTCTTATTGATTGCTATAGCAATAGCAATAGCAATACCTGTGGCCAACTATGTTATTGATCAATGGTTGGCCGAATTTGCTTACCAAGTTTCTGTAAAGTGGTATTTCTATGCATTGCCCGGTGTAGTTGTGCTGTTTTTAGGATTATCTATTGTTTTATTGCAGTCCATAAAGTCAGCTCAAGCAAATCCTACAGAAGGATTGAGGTCTGAGTGACAACTGCTAGTTAATAGTCATACATAGAGTCAATACTCTCTATTTTTCAAATTCTCGCATCACTTCCAAATCTCTTTTGGTTTTCCATGTTCCTCCCGTGAAGTCTGGAAATGAAACTGATTGACTGTTATTAGCTACTGATAATTCTGAAAGGGGAGTAATAGCACTCCAAATAGCCCCATCATACACAGACTGATCTAATGGAACACCCTGATTCAGGCAAGAAATCAAACGATAAATCATTACAAAATCCATTCCTCCATGTCCTTGCTTATAATCTTGACTTATTGATTTCAATTTCTTAATCATTGGATGAGTGTACTTGGACTTGTATTCGGCATAAGCATTTTCGTCCAGCCAGTTGTGCCCCCAGTATTTGAGCTCTTCTTTATCGTCTATGTACAGTCGGCTTGGATAGCCTTGGTGCACTGCATCTGTTCCTACCACTTTATTTAATCTATTATAGGGACTTCCAGTATGTACATCAAACTGAAGCATCACTGTCTTTCCTAAAGTTGTTTTTAGCATAGTAGTGTTCATATCACCACACATGATATTTGTATGTGGAGAATTGAATCTTTTTGCCGTATCACTCAAGCTCTTTTCTCTAGAACTCATAGATGTTAACACGGAGTAATTATCGCCATGTCCGATGTTCAAATAATTACTGATCGGGCCAATTCCATGTGTAGTATAGAAATTTCCATTTCTTTTTTCATGGTGCTTTATTCTCCACTGATCTTGATAATACTCATCATCAAGCATGTGTTTTCTAAGATCATGAATATATGCACCTTCTGCATGAGTTAAGTCACCAAAAACTCCCTCTTGAATCATATTAAGAACGAAAAGCTCCTCATCATTGTAGCAGCAGTTCTCAATCATCATACAATGTCTCTTTGTTTCTTCTGATGTTTGAATCAATTTATAACAATCATCAAGTGTATAAGCGATAGGCACTTCACTTACTACATGTTTACCTTGTTGCATGCCATATATAGACATAGGAGTATGTAGTTCCCAAGGAGTACAAATCAAAAGTAAATCTATGTCATCTCGCTGAGCAAGCTCCTTCCAGCTGTTTTCGTTCTTTGTGTATACATCTGGTTTTTGCTTCTGAATAGAGGAGAGTTTATCGACAGCATGATTTACATTACTCTCCTTTAAATCAGAAAGTGCTACAATTTCTGCTCTATTTTTTTCAATTAACCAGTAAAACATCTCAGTCAATCCTTTGCCTCGATTTCCCAATCCAATGATGCCTACGCGCACTTTTTTGATTGGATCGACCTTAAAACCAATCATACTTCCTGAAACCTTTTGTTGATGGGTACCTAATTTATCAAGAAGAACTGGGCCTGAATTTTTGCCTATCGAAGAAATAGGTAGTCCTAAAAATGCAGCAGCTCCTGCTATTGATTTAATGAAATGCTTTCTATTCATTTTCTAAAGATAAGAATTGATAAGCATAAAAAAAGAGCTATGAAAATCATAGCTCTTTGTATCTGGAGAATTAGTATTACTAAGCCTCAATCATTTTCTTCTTTTCTAAATACTCGTCATAAGTACTAAGTGTATCTAGGAAACCATCTGGTCTTAGTTCCAGTACTCTATTGGCAATTGTCTGAGTGAAAGTATGATCATGAGATGTGAACAATACTGTGCCGGGAAAATCCTTTAATGAATTGTTAAATGCAGTAATGGATTCTAGATCTAAATGGTTGGTTGGTTCGTCAAGAATTAAAAGATTAGCTCCTTGTAGCATCATTCTTGATGTCATACATCTCACTTTTTCACCTCCGGAAAGCACACTGCATTTCTTTAATGTCTCTTCTCCCGTAAAAAGCATTTTACCTAAAAATCCTCTAATATATACTTCATCTTTTTCGCCTGGGGCAAATTGTCTTAGCCAATCAATCAAGTTATCATCTGATTGGAAGTAATCAGCATTGTCATTAGGTAAGTAAGCTTTAGTAATAGTTTGTCCAAACTTAAATTCACCAGATGAAGCATCCTGTTCTTCCATTAATACTTTGAAAAAAGCGCTTACAGCTAAGCTATCATCGGCAACTACTGCTATTTTATCACCTCTGTTTACAAATAGATCAACGTCTTTGAAAAGATAATTGCCATCTACCTCTTTGCTAAGTTTTGTTGTCTCTAATATTTGGTCTCCAGCAGTTCTGTTTTGGCCAAAAATAATGGCAGGGTACTTTCTGTTAGAAGGCTGGATGTCATCGACATTGATTTTATCAAGCAGCTTTCTTCTACTAGTAGCTTGTTTGGACTTAGAGGCATTCGCACTAAATCGTTGAATAAATTCTTGCAGTTCTTTTTTCTTTTCTTCTGCTTTTTTGTTAGCTGAAGATCGCTGACTCAACGCCAACTGACTTGACTCATACCAAAAAGTGTAGTTTCCTGTAAACATTTTGATCTGACCAAAATCAATATCAGCTATATGCGTACATACCGTATCTAAAAAGTGTCTATCGTGAGAAACAACGATCAGTGTATTATTAAATTCAAGAAGGTAATCCTCTAACCACGAGATAGTCTGAATATCTAAATCATTAGTAGGTTCATCTAAAATAAGAATATCAGGGTTTCCGAAAAGCGCTTGAGCAAGAAGGACTCTTACTTTTTCAGTGCCATTTAAATCTTTGACCAATTTGTAGTGATCTGCTTCTATAATGCCGAGACCACTTAAGAGAGCGGCAGCATCTGATTCAGCATTCCAGCCATCCATATCAGCAAACTTTGCTTCTAGTTCCGATGCTTTGTTCCCGTCTTCTTCATTGAAATCTGGCTTAGCGTAGATAGCATCTTTTTCATTTTTAACATCCCACAATTCCTTGTGTCCCATCATGACAGTATCGAGCACTCCAATTTCATCATACTCATGATGATTCTGCTTTAGCACTGCCATTCGCTTGCCTGGTTCTATTTTCACCATACCAGAGTTGGCTGCTATTTCTCCTGAAAGGATTTTTAAGAAAGTGGATTTACCAGCACCATTGGCACCAATTACACCATAGCAATTTCCTTGAGTGAAGTTGATGTTTACTTCATCAAATAAAACGCGCTTTCCGTATTGAAGGGATATGTTTTGTGTAGAGATCATAAGTCACTGAATTTGAGCCGCGAAGATAATTGTTTTCAATGGTAAATCAGAATTTATGAGAATGGATTCCGTTTAGAAATGTGGTCTTTCTTTCGATTACCTATTTCTGCCACTTAAACATTCTGTAAAAGAAAAATAATGAAAGCGATTTTTGTAGAAAAAAATCTATTTTTAGTAATGGAATATCGTTACTACTATTTCTAGTTAATAGAAGTTACGTGTTTCCAACAACACAATAAATCACGTGCTATTGTAATATTACAACGGTAGATTGCCACTTTAAAGTCAGTACCATGCGTTTCACTCTATTATTAATTACATCGCTAAGTTTCATTACTGTTTACACTCAAAAACTGGATAAAGAAATAAGCAATGCAGACTATTTGTTGTATGATGAGCTTTTCTTAGAGGCATATGAAGCATACCAGTCCATCTCAGTCAATTTTCCAGAGTCAAAAGAGCATAAGTATCATCAATTAATAGCTTATCACTTATCTGTAGGAAGAGGAGAGTCTCTAGATGAACTCCTTGCCTATGAGGAAACTATGGGAGCTAAGGATGAATTTTATAATTATTGGCTTGGTAGAATTCATTTAACCAGATATGAATTTGATGTGTCAATCAATCACTTGAAGGCTTTTCTTAAGATGAGAGCTTATAAAAGTTCAGGTATTGTTGATGATACCAAGTTTCTCTTGGAATGGGCTCAAAGTGGAAAGGAATTTTACGAGAATATAGACGAGTATGAACTTTATCAATTGGGTGACAACATCAATACTGAGAAATCAGAAGTGGGACCAGTTTTTTTTAAAGATCATGATGAACTTTTGTTTTTCAGAGAGATAGAAGCAGAATCAAATATTTTCAAAATCCATCATGGATTCAAGAATGGGGATGAGTGGGATAATGTAAGTCCGATAGGACAGCTAGGAACATTTACAAACTTTGAGACAAGGGCTGAGATACTGAGTAACAATCAACTGCTTTTTTACAAAAGAGAAGCAGGTGGAGATGTTTTCTATAGTGATTATAAAGAGGGGTCTGGATGGTCAAAACCAGCCGAATATGATCCTCAATTAAAGGCTAACATTACATCTGATTTTTTCATTAACAATGATGAGAATATGGTCCTTTATTCTTCAAGTGTAAAACAAGAAGGTGATCAGGTTGATATTTTTCAAATTAGGAAACAATCTGATGGGACGTGGGGTAAAGCTGAGAAATTGAATATCAATACTGAATATGATGAAGATTTCCCATTCCTAACAGATGATGAAAAATTTCTTTATTTCAGTTCTAATCGACCAGAATCAATAGGAGGCTATGATATATTTCGGTCAGAATGGGATGAGTATCTAGACGAATGGGGAGACCCAGAAAATGTGGGATTTCCCATTAATACATTGGATGATGAGTTCTACTTTCAAATGAATCATGGAACCAATACAGGTTTTTTATCTTCCAATCGATTACATACAAAAGGAGGACTTGATGTTTATTACTTTTTTAAAGTAGAAAACGTCTCCATATCTGGAGAAGTTCGAGACTTGGTATACGATCAACCCATTCCTGACCTTGAGGTAAAATTTCATCCAATAAGATATACCGACGAGTCAATAGTTATGAAGACGAATATTGCTGGACAATACCTGGGGGAGTTAATTGCAAATGAGAGTTTCGAAATTGAATATGTTCTAGACAATGAGGTTATTGGAAGAGATACGCTTCATGTTGGCTTGGAAGCATCAAAGAAGGATTTTGTGGTGAAGCTACCAAAGCATCACTTGACTAAAATTGATTACTCTGACCTGTATAAGGGAGGTGATAAGGAGCGTATAGAAGTAAATATGTTGGCCAACAAATTCCGAAAAGGGAATAAGGCCATCATAAAGAATATCTACTTTGAATTTGAGTCTGATGTGCTATCCAAAAACTCAGAAGAGGCACTTGATAATCTATTTAGTGTCATGTCAAAGAATGATGGAATTAAGTTAATTATTGAAGGACATACAGATAATGTTGGAGATAAGGACTACAACAAAAAGTTATCATTAAGTCGTGCCATGTCAGTCAAAAACGCTCTGATAGACTTAGGAATAGACGCTAATAGGTTGGAAACGGTTGGCTATGGAGAAAGCTTTCCATTAGCTTCTAATGACGATGAGAAAGATGGAAGAGAGCTTAATAGGAGGATAGAGGTACTCTTAGTAGAGTAACTAAATTGAGTAATTTTTTTGATTTTATTTGTAATAGAGATATTTTCTGCTTTATCTTCTCAATCAATAAATAATAGTATGCCAGTTTCATACATCACGCATAAGGGGAAACAGATTTTATTTGTGGATTTATCCGAATCAAAAAATGAGGAAAGATCGATGGAGCTGCTTGAGGAAATGAAAGACGCATATTTAAAAGCAAATGAAAAATTATTGGTTCTAG
>JBGCFL010000069.1:0-6119 GCA_045106975.1 Ekhidna sp.
TTTTGATGAAGTTAGGGTTTGGAATTACGGTAGAACAGATGCCGAGATAAATGCCAATAAGGCGAGTTGTGTATCCGCATCGGAACAAGGGCTTGCTCATTATTATCGATTCAATACAGGCTCTGGATTCACAGCCATCGATGAAACTGGAAATGGTAGGAATTTGGATATAGTGTCTAGTGTTTTTAATAATCCTGCTTTTTCATTCTGGACTACTGAGTTAATCACTTGTGCATCCGATTGCCAGGTACCAATGGCCAATACAGTAACTATTGGGGATTTGGATGCACCAACATTGTCGCTTTCTTCTTCTGCCTTCAATCTTGATTTGGATGCAACTGGAAACGCAACTGTCAACCTTGCAGATCTTGTCATTGCAGCATCAGATAATTGTTCAGATTCTTCTGCGCTTGTCTTTACAGCTGACATTACTTCTTTTACTTGTGATGATCTAGGCACTAATACCATTTTTGTAACGGTGACAGATGAAAGTGGAAACGAAGCAACATCAGGCACTGTAGTGAATATAAGTGATGTCACTGCACCAACAATCACTTTATTTTTCACAACTCCATTAGAATTTGCAATAGATGCAACGACCAACGAAGTAGTGCTGAGTAGCGCTGATTTAAGATCAGATGTACAAGACAATTGTGATAGTAATCCATCTATTGCTTTGAGTAAATCAATCTTTACGTGCTCTGATTTAGGCACTCAAACAATTACTATAACTGCTACCGATGCTTCGGGAAATCAATCAACTGCAACGGAAGATGTAGTCATTAAAGATGCTACGGCTCCTTCATTCACGATCATTAATCCAACGCTTGAATTGAATGCAAACGGATCTTATGTATTGCAGCAAGCAGATATTGTCACAGACTTGTTAGACAATTGCAGTGCAGTAGAAAATATCACGGTCACGTTTGATCCTACTACCTTCTCATGCACCAATCTTGGAACATCCGATTTTGACTTCACCGTTTCGGATGAAAATGGAAATACGGCCAATGCAACAAGTCGAATCGCTATTGTTGACCGAATTGCTCCTTTGGTAGTTACTCAAGACCTTACAATCACATTGGATCAAAACGGGACTGTAACTGTAGATCCAATGCAGGTCGATAATGGTACTTCAGACAATTGTTCATTTACACTTTCGCTAGACATAAGCACATTTACTACTGCTGATCTTGGTGCAAACACAGTGACACTTACAGCTTTGGATGCGGGCGGAAATACTGCATCCGCCACAGCAGTAGTGACTATAGAAGAGGCGAAGGATCCACAGACCATAACTTTCTCACTTCAAGACGATGCAATGTATGGTGATGCACCGCTTGTTTTAGCTGCGAGTGCTTCTTCCGGGTTGGCAGTGACCTACACGGTAATAGGCGCAGGTGAAATAGTAAATAGCAATGAACTACAAATCAATGGAGCTGGAGATATTGTTGTTACAGCATCACAAATAGGTAACGATACGTACGATGCAGCTACAGAAATAGTGGAGACATTGAGTGTAACCAAAGCAAATCTGACAGCAACAGCCCAGGACGTGATTATTACTTATGGAAGTAATGATATCTTATCATTTTCTATCAACTATACAGGTTTTGTAGGAGATGATGATGCGTTGGTTATCGATCAAGTACCAACTGTTAGCTCAGCAGCCACAGTAACAAGTGATGCAGGAGTATATGACTTAGTTGTAAGTGGAGGTAGTGATGATAACTACGAGTTTAATAATGTCAATGGTACATTCACTATCGAAAAAGCAAATCAAACCATTGACTTTCCAGTACTGACTGATGTAGACTTAGCTACTACCAATCAGGCGTTTTTGAGTGCTACCTCTGATGCAGGATTGCCCATCATTTACACAGTAGTAGTAGGTAGCGATATTGCGAGCATCTCAAGCGCAACGCTAACACTGACCAATACTGGTACTGTAAGTGTGGAGGCTTCTCAAGTAGGGACAACTAACTATAATGCTGCGACAGCTGTGACCAATACCTTTCAGGTGATAGACTCACGAAAACAAGACCAGACCATCACATTTCCAGCTATAGCTAATGCAAGCTACGGAAATGACCCAATTGCACTAAGTGCTACTGCCTCTTCGGGTTTAGCAGTAAGCTACAGTATTGTGTCAGGTGATGATGCAAGTATTTCAGGAAATATGCTAACCATCTTAGGTGCAGGTACGGTAGAGATAGAAGCTTCACAAGCAGGGGATGATGGTTTTAATGTAGCAGACCCAATCATTCAATCTTTAGTGATTGATCCTGCTCGAATCACCATCACGCCAGATGATAAGGAAATTGTGTTGGGGGAAGATTTGCCCACTTTCACATACAGCTATGTTGGCTTTGTCAATGGCGAAGATGAAATGGTATTTGATTTCATACCGACCGTTGGTTCGCCTACATCAGATATAAATGCAGAAGGTACCTATCCTATCGTAGTGACACAAGATGCAATAGCTACAAATTATGTTTTCACCAACGAAGAAGGAACACTCGAAATCGTAAGACCCCTCAGTATTGTTGAAAAACCAAACATCATATTTTATCCTAATCCTGTGGTGGATATGATCAAGGTAAAAGGGCTAAATACAAAAGCTACTTATTCAATTGTAGGATTGGACGGAAAGCAAATTCAATCTGGTTTTGTTACCAATATCATCGACTTTTCAAGAATAGGGAGCGGGACATACTTGTTAATTGTGAAAGGTGAAAACTATGAAATTTTGCAAGAAGAAGTTATTGTGAAGCGTTAGTAGCTTATTTATCAAAAAAATAATGAAAATGTACGTAGTGTACTAAGGCAGCTGAGCTATCAACTAGCAAAGCGGAAAGCGACTCTTGGTGGGGTCGCTTTTTTTGTTTCCACCTTTGATCGTAGTTGGATGAAGAAATTTTATTTATCTTGAATTTACCAATCTGACCATAAATGAAATACCTAATTCTATTTCCCATTTCAGCACGACCTTTATTGGGGATCTTTTTTTTGGTCATGGTTTTTTCCTTATCAGCACAAGAACAATATCAACGGTTAAAATCACAATCACAAAAATGGCAAGGAGTCGATTTGGATTCTGCATTGATGTACGCTGATGCCATGCTTGAAATGGCAAATTCACTTCAAGATCATCAGAAAATTTCAGAATCTATTCTTCTTAAAGGGTTAGCCTATGGTTACATGGATGATTTTCAAAACGAAATTTTATACTATAGAAAGGCTCTTGAATATGCTTCATCCCATAATGACTCTTTAGGAATTGGGAAATCATATATTAATATGGGGGTAAATAATTATTATAAAGGCAACTTAGATTCGGCTGCCTTCTTTTACGAATTGGCGAGAGGTATTTTTCAAACGATTAATGAAGAACGATTTCTTGGATTTAGCTTAAATAATCTTGGCCAAGTTTATACTAGAGTTGAAAAGTACGACCAAGCTAAAGCAGCTTATAATGAGGCTTTGAAAATAAAAATTTCTCAAAAAGACACTTCAGCCATTATGAATACATATTTCAACTTGGCTAGCTTGTCTATGTCTGAAGAATTATTCCAAGAAGCACTTGAATACTCAAAACAAACCCTACAATATGCGGAGCATTTAGGTGACTCGGCAACTATAGGTGCAGCATACATTAATTTAGGACTATCTTCTATTCGGCTCGGTAACTATGATAAAGGTTTGTTGTATTCGGCAAAAGCTGATTCCTATAGGGATGCCATTAATATCGATCCCGAATTAGTTTTGGGTCTACATTCTTTGGCAGTCGAAATTTCCATACAAAAGTCAGATTGGCAAAAAGCTAAATATCGTTTATCACAAATGAAATCATTTCTGAGGGATGATGCTTTTACTGAGTCTCAGATGAAATATTTTAATCTCAAATCTCAAATTGAGATAAATGAAAATGACTATCAGAATGCATTTCAAAGCCTTCAAACTTATCATCGCATCAAAGATGATTTTTTATCAGAATCTGTTCAAAAAAATGTTGTCGCATTAGAGAAAAAGTACGAATCAGAAAGTAAGGATAAACAGATCACTGTTTTAGAACTTGAAAAGAAAAATGCAGCTCTAATCTTATCAAAATCAACCAATCAACGGAATGTACTGATAGCTGTTTCACTGATAGTGATAATTGTGGCTATTCTTCTTTTTATTCTATTTAGTCAAAAGAGAAAGTCATTAGCAGAAAGAGATGTACTGCTGAAAGAGATCCATCACAGAGTAAAGAACAATCTTCAAGTCATTTCTAGTTTACTCAACCTTCAGGCAGATTCGTTGGATGATAACACAGCTAAAGATGCGGTTAAGGAGGGACAACATAGAGTAAAGTCAATGGCTTTAATCCATCAAAAATTATATTCAACGGATGATGTAAGAGGAGTGAATGTCCAAGGGTATTTGGAACAATTAACTTCCGAATTATTCAAAGCGTTTGGAGTAGATCAAGAAAAAGTGGATTTTCAAATTGAAACGTCCAATTTGAAAATGGATATTGATACAGTGATTCCTTTAGGTCTAATTATTAATGAATTAATCACTAACTCTATCAAATATGCTTTTCAAAATACAGGTAATGGATTGCTAGAAATTTCTATAAAAGAAGAAGGAGAAAGCCTGAAAGTAGTCGTAAAAGACAATGGAAAAGGAATGGATGAAGAGGCAATAAAAGCATCCAATTCATTTGGTTGGAAAATGATCAAATCATTGAGTAGAAAATTGAAAGCAGAGATAATTGTGGATGGCACATCTGGCACAAATGTGCAGCTAAATCTTTCACGATACAAGTTAGTCTCATAATCATGCAAGTGCCATTGTGATCTTGAGCTTGTCTGTCATTGTCACCTTGAGCTTGTCGAAAGAGACATATCAATAACTAAGTGTAATTAAGCTAACTTTCATAAATTAGCTACATGACCTCAGCCACCATCCTCATTGTAGAAGACGAACCACTCATAGCCGATGACATAGCTATGATTCTTGAAAGGAATGGCTATCAAATTCAAGAGATTGTAGACAATGCAGAGGATACTTTAGCAGAATTAAAATCCACCAAACCAGATTTAATTTTACTTGATGTCAATATAGAAGGAGACAAAGACGGCATCCAACTAGCACATCAAATCAACCAAGACTTTCAGCTACCATTTGTGTTTCTTACTTCTTATTATGATAACAATACGCTTAAGCGAGCAAAAGCCACAAATCCAAACGGCTATGTGGTAAAACCATTCGATGAAGGAGACCTCATTGCCAACATTGAGCTGGCCTTAATGAAGAGTAAGGCGGTAAAATCAGCAGTTCCAATAGACAAGTTTTTTGTCCGCAATCATCAAGAACTAAAAGCGATTGAACCGGCAGAAATTCTCTATGCAGAAAGCGATGACAACTACGCAAATATCTATACCGCGGAAGAGAAACATGTTGTGAGCCACACACTCAAAAGTGTAGAAGATAAACTAGAAGCAAATGGTTTCGTGAGAATTCACAAATCTTACCTAATCAACTTCCGAAAAATTACCAGCATACATGAGGGCTATGCTTTCATAGAGGAGATCAAGCTACCCATTGGTAGATCTTACAAAGATGATTTAATAAAAAATCTTTCAATACTATAACCTAATTTATCTCTGTAAGAGAAAGTGAACCCAATCGTATTACAATTCATAACAACCTGCATTTGGGTAGTTTTTATGGGCTACCCTTTTTTGAAGAAGTAGTTTTCTATTACAGCCGAAACCAGAAATCAGGATGATCTTACTATAACCGAAAATCCTATAATTTATCCAACCTTCAAATCGTTCTTTTCTATTCCAAATCATCACATATTTTTGCACACATAAATTCAAAGGATAAATAATGGAATCACAACCAATAGATAAGGACTTACAACAAGAACATCAGAAGAAGATCGGTCAGGTCATTTCTGAAGTAGGAAAAGTAGTGATTGGCCAAGAGTACATGGTCAACCGCTTAATGGTGGGTTTATTTACCCAAGGACATATCCTTTTAGAAGGAGTTCCTGGGCTTGCAAAAACACTTACTGTTAATGCCTTGGCTGATGTCTTGCAGTTAGACTTCCAAAGAATTCAGTT
>JBGCFL010000007.1:0-38577 GCA_045106975.1 Ekhidna sp.
TCAATCTCAAAAGGTGATGCTTACTCAAGAAAAGGAAGTTATGACAAGAAAATCGGCTTCTTGTCCAGCGGAATTATGAGAATCTATGATATAGATTCCAAAGGTCAAGAATGGAATAAAGTCTTTCTTACGTATCAAACCCTGCTTTTAGGAAATCCGAATCTTCACCAAAAAGGCATTCACTATATTGAAGCCATCACTGATTGCGAAATCGTTGAAATCCCCATTAGCTTTTTAGAACGTGCCCTGCAGCAATTTCCAGAGGTAAGTAAAGTGCGAGAACAAGTACTTGCCAGAATGTACACCATGAAATCGGAAAAAGAATCTGATTTGTTGGCTTTAAGCGCAAAAGATCATTTCTTAAAGCTGCAAGAACGCTTGGGAAAAACGATTGATCTAATTCCTCAATACCATATTGCTAGTTACTTGGGCATTACACCTGTACAGCTATCTAGAATAAAAACTACCTAGCATTAACAAATGTTAATGGATTTGATCAATTGCTAGTCTAATTTCCGGCTTGAGAAATAGACTAAAGAATGAGGATCAAACGAGTAATAGATACACAAAAAACAGAAGCCCTTGCTGTATACGTAGATGGGCAGTGGAAACTTTTAGATACCAGTCATGGGATAGTAGACTTGCTGGATGCTAATCTAGATGAATCACTCTCCGAATTCAACGATTTTGATGAGAGCGAATACACTGATCTCATTCCTATGAAACCGGCTGCCTATCGTGATTTCATGCTTTTTGAAAAGCATGCCATAGACGCTACCCGAGGGTTCGTCAAAAAGTACATGCCGAAACTCTTGCCAATAGTGAAAGCTTATGAAGGCATATTCCGCAAACCCTTCCCAAAACTCAAACCAAAAAGCAGATACTATCAACATCCCATTTATTATATGGGTAACCATCTCAATTTCATTACCCACAATGACACCATCCAAATACCATCCTACACAGAAGAACTGGACTATGAACTTGAAATAGCCGCTATCATTACTAAACCCCTGAAAAACGCTACACCAGAAGAAGTGGAGCAAGCGATTGGAGGCTTTGTGATTCTCAATGACTTCAGTGCCAGAGATGTACAAATCAGTGAAATGGAAAGCGGATTTGGCCCTATGAAAACGAAAAATTTCGGAAGTTCTATTTCATCGCACATCGTATCTAGAGAAGAATTAATCAATCGACTTCAGCAATTGAAAACCAAAGTTCACATCAATGAACAGTTGGTGGCAGAGGGTACAACAGAGGGTATGTATTATTCCATACAAGAGGCGATAGCCTACGCTTCTTGGGAAGAACAACTCCATCCTGGAGAACTATTTGGATCGGGCACTGTGCCTGGCTGTACAGGAATAGAAAATGGAATTATGCTCAAAAGAGGTGACACCATCACCTTAGCAGTGGAAGGACTTGGTCAACTAACTAATCAGGTTGTTTAAATGAAAGATCACGAAACGATTCTGCTTGAAGCAGAAAGGGCAATGGGCTTTGTTCCCAATAGCCTAAAATCAATGGCTAAAAAACCTAATATATTGGGTTCTTTCTCCATGCTGTTCGCAAACATCAAAGGCTTTTCAAGTTCTAAAACTTCCGCTTGGACAGGCTTTCGAATCGCCATAAAAAACTTGATATGGACATTAAAGGCAAAGAAAGCAAGCCACTTGGAGCTTCCCTCCTATCTCAAAGATCTTATTGCTCATGTTTCTAGCAATGCATCTGGCTGCAGATACTGTCAAGCGCACACGGCACATACTGCGCACAGGAATGGCGTATCAGTGGAAAAACTTCAAAAAGTATGGGAGTTCGAAACTTCAGATCTATTTTCTGAACAAGAACGAGCTGCACTTCGTTTTGCGCTAGCAGCAGGAAGCACACCCAACAAAATCACTCAAGAACATCACGAGAACTTAAATACATTTTTTACACCATCTCAAATTATAGAGATCGTTTCTACCATCGCCATTTTTGGTTTTCTCAACAGGTGGAATGATTCTATGGCAACTCAACTGGAAGAAGAACCTTTGTTGTTTGCTCAGACGCATCTAGCAAATACTTGGGAAGCAGGAAAACATGTCATCAAATCATAACTCATGTCGTCAGCCAACAATGAATTTAAACGAGGGTGGACCGTTCTATTAGGTTGCTTCCTGGGTATCGGTGTTAGTTTGGTCTCATTGGTCTATTACTCTGGTGGAATCTGGATAAAACCTTGGCAGGAAGCTTTCGGTTGGACCCGAGCAGAAATTGGACTAGGTCAAGGCTTCAGTACCTTGGCAATTGTACTAGGTGCTCCATTTGCCGGTTGGTTGATTGATCGATTTGGATTAAAAAAAGTAGCTACTTTATCCCTCATATTATATGGATGTTGTCTCTTTCTAATCAGTAAAATGAATGGCTCGCTTAGTGTTTTTTATGCTTTGTGCGCGCTATTGGCATTCTTAGCCCTTCCTTCTACTCCATTGGGTTTTACGCGTGCAGTGAATGTTTGGTTTGAAAAACACAGAGGCTTGGCATTGGGTATTAGCCTTACTTCAACTGGACTTGGAGCCTATTTGATTCCTAAATACCTAACGCCTTATGTTGCTGATTATGGTTGGGAAAAAGGCTACTTCTTACTTTTCGTTATCGTCATAGTTGCTGTTCCTCTCATTTGGTTATTGTTGAAAAACGAACCAAAATCAACTAATCAAACCCAAGGAAATGATATTCCCAAGACAGGATTCAGTCTTAAAGAAGCTGCAAAAACAGTACAATTCTGGAAGTTGGCCTTGGTCTTTTTTCTAATAGCTGTGGCCATCATTGGACTGATCCCAAGTTTCATTCCCTTGCTACAAGATGCTGGTTTATCCGACTCAGAAGCTGGAGGGTACGCAGGTATTCTTGGCTTATCCGTCATGCTGGGAAGACTCCTAACAGGCTTTTTAATTGATCGGTTTTTCGCACCATACATTACTGCTATCATATTTTCATTCGTCTCAACAGGTTGTTTAGCCTTAGGTGTAGGTGGAGTTGAATTTGCCTTGTGGGGTGCTATTGCACTTGGATTCGCCATAGGTGCCGAAATAGACTTGATCGGTTATTACACTGCCAAATATTTTGGTCTAAAGCATTACGGCACTATCTATGGCGCTCAATACAGCATTTTTAGCGCAGGAGGAATTATGAGTGCTGTTTTGACTGGCTATATTTGGGACACTATGGGTAACTATGATCTAGCCCTCAAAATTGGAACAGGGTTATTAATAGGTGCGATTATTTTAGTCCTGACCTTTCCGAAATTTCCAATATCAATTAAAAACTGAGTAACTCAAAACGCCCCTAATATTACCAAAAAATGAAAATCATAGATCTCTCCAAAACAATTCAGTACAATCCGGGCGATCCTTTTTTCATGAAGGTCAAGATCAAGCATAAAGCACATAAAAAAGCAAAGTTATTGATTAGATTTCTGGGGTTGCCATTCAAGTTATTCCCTAAAGGTTTCTTAGGATGGGCGGATGACTCTATTCAAAAAATGGGTGTTCACTCCACCACACACCTAGACGCTCCATGGCACTACGGGCCACTCTGTGAAGGCAAAAAAGCCAAGACCATAGATGAAGTTCCTTTAGACTGGTGCTATGGAGACGGAATAGTGATTGACATGCGTCATAAAGAAGACTTTGTTGCCATCACGGTAAATGATATTCAGGCCTTTCTTGAAGAAAAAAAACTAACGCTCCAACCTAATATGATAGTGTTGATCCAAACCGGAAGAGATCAGTATATGGGCACCAAAGACTTTTTTTACAGAGGAACTGGAATGAGTGCAGAAGCTACTTCCTGGCTCATTGATCAAGGCATAAAAATGATGGGCATAGACCAGTGGGGCTGGGACCTACCTCTTCCCTACTTGGTGAAAGAAGCGAAGAAACAAAAGGATGAAAAATTGTTTTGGCAAGCACATCTTGTCGGTATCGACAAGGAATACTGCCATATGGAACAGTTGACAAACCTAGCCAGTTTACCGGTATCAGGATTTAAAGTAGCGGCATTTCCGCTTAAGATAAAAGGTGGCTCAGCTGGACCAGCAAGGGTTGTCGCTATGATTGAGTGAGCAGGATGAATATGTTCTAAACACCCACCCCTGCCAATTTCTCTTTCAACAGCTTCTTCACTAATGGAATGGATTCATACAACTGCTCATAGGACTCTGTGATAAAGTATTCAGTCTGCATCATGTCTTTTCGGTAAGGAGTATCAAGCATGTGACCAACATCAAACTTATGTTTTGGTGGCTCCTCACTCAATGAAAATTGGGTTTCCCCATAAGACGATAAAATACCTGCACCGTATATTCTTAAACCTTCTTTTTCTTGAATCAAGCCGAATTCCACCGTAAACCAGTATACCCTTGAGAGTAATTGTATCGCATGATCATTACCTACATACTGCAAGCCAATCTTACTGAGTTCCTCTAGGAAATTTACAAAATACTGATTGGTCAATAATGGAACATGAGCAAATACATCATGGAACATATCTGGCTCTTCCAAGTAGTCCAATTCCTTCATTTTTCTCAACCAAGTAGTGGCGGGAAATCGCTTGTTCGCCATCAATTCGAAGAAGGTATAATCGGGTACGATACCAGGAACCACAGCCAGCTCCCAACCTGTAGTCTTCTTCAATATCTTGTTGGTTTCAGTGAAGTCAGGAATAATGCCTGTTTCAAAATTAGCAGTCTTTAATCCCGCATTGTATGCTTCGCAAGCATGGGTCGGGAATTGCGTCATCTGACGATCGAAGAGAATCTTCCAAACTTCGAAATCTTCCTTTGTGTAATTACTGTATATCTGTCTCATTGTATTCGGGAGTTTAGTCTTTTAGGAGTTTTAGCTATTTAAGGATTTGGGAATTTAGCTATGAGTAGCTTCTCTCAGCATTCTCAATTTCTTGATCAATTGCTCACTTTCACTGTAATCGAGTGTTTGTTGTCCATCAGAGTAAGCCTCCTCAGGTTTGGTATGGATTTCAAAAATCACTCCGTCCGCTCCTGCTACAGTAGATGCCATGGCTACTGGTTCTACATGATCTCTAATGCCAATACCGTGAGAGGGATCTGCTATGACTGGAAGGTGCGATTTTTCTTTTAAAATTGGGATAGCATTGATATCAAAGGTGTTTCTAGATGCTTTTTCATACGTTCTGATTCCTCTTTCGCATAGAAGCAAACGCTCGTTTCCTCCAGAGAAAACATACTCCGCACTGTGAAGCAATTCATCTATAGTTCCAGAAATTCCACGCTTAATCATCACCGGCTTATCTATTTGACCTAACTCATCCAAAAGATTATAGTTCTGAGTATTTCTAGCTCCTACTTGGAACATGTCTACATAATCGTACATCTGTTCTATCTGAGAAACTTGCATCACCTCAGTAATTATTTTAATACCATTTTCTTTGGCCAATTGATGCCACAACTTCAGGCCATCTATTCCCAATCCTCTAAATGAGTAAGGCGAGCTTCGCGGCTTGTACACGCCACCACGCATAATCTTCATATTGTTCTTTTTCAAGAATTGGATGGTATCCATGATGTTCTCCTCGCCTTCAATACTGCAAGGACCAGCCATCAAAGCGAAATTTCCATCCCCTATTTTAACACCATCTCCTAGATCAATGGCTGTGTGATTTACTTTCCACTTTGCAGAAACCAACTTATAATCATCAGAAACAACATGAATGTCTTTAATGCCATCCAAATGACCAATCTTTCGGATATCAAATGGCTTTTTTCCTGTACCAACGAGGTAGCTACCGAACTGTGTTTCAACCAATGTTGACTTGTAGTTCAGTTCTTTCAATTCTGACTCTACAGCATTTCTTACTTCGCTGTTGATTTCTTTTTCTAGTTGTATGATCATGATATTCTATGTTTTAGCGTTGACATCCCCCTCCCATCGCTGATGCCTACACACCCCCCTTCAAAGGGGAATCGGTCATTATTTTATTTTTCTTATAAAAGTTTCAATTCCTTGTTTTGAAGCATCTTCATTCAATTGATTCACAAAGGCGCTACCGATGATTGCACCATTGGCATACTCACACGCTGCATCGAATGTCTCCTTATTGGATATCCCAAAACCAATCAGTCTTGGGTTCTTCAAATTCATCTTTTGTATTCGTTGGTAGTACTCCTTTTGTCCATCCTGAACACTGGATCTTGCTCCTGTGATACTTGCTGATGAGACCATGTAGATGAATCCAGAAGAGTTCTCATCAATCATCTTTATTCGATCCTCAGAAGTATTTGGGCTTATCAGGAAGATGTTATGAATGCCATTATTAGAGAAATGAGTCTTGTACTCACTCATATATTCCTGTAGAGGAAGATCTGGAACAATCAATCCATCCACTCCAACTTCTGCGCAATGCGCACAAAATTTCTCTATCCCAAATTGAATAATCGGATTGACATACCCCATTAGGAGCACAGGAATAGTCACTTCTTTTCGCAACTCTTTCAATTGTTCAAAGAGAATAGATATAGTCATCCCGTTTTCGAGTGCCTTTTCGGAACTTGCCTGGATAGTAGGACCGTCGGCAACTGGATCAGAAAATGGAATCCCAATTTCCAGCATCTCCGCTCCTGCTTTTTCTAGATCAGAAGCAATACGGACTGTATCCGTCAAATCAGGAAAACCTGCTGTAAAATAGATGTTTAACACATCCTTTTTCTCCTTGAATGTTTGGTCTATTTTGTTCATCAATATCTCCCCCATTTTATGTAAGTCTCTAGATCTTTGTCCCCTCTTCCCGAAAGATTAATTACAATGATCTCTTCCTTTTTCAACTCCATTTTATCCAATACTGCAAAAGCATGAGCTGATTCAATCGCTGGTATGATTCCCTCTAGCTTACTCAACTCAACACCCGCCAGCATCGCCTCCTCATCCGTGATTCCATAAAACGTAGCTCTTCCAGCATCAAACAAATGAGCGTGAATGGGGCCTATTCCTGGATAATCCAATCCAGCAGAAATACTGTGCGGCTCAATCACCTGACCATCTTCTGTTTGCATCAAAAGTGTTTTACTCCCATGTAGCACGCCTGATTTTCCTAAGGATGTCGTTGCTGCTGATTTTCCAGAATGAATACCATGCCCGGCTGCTTCTGCTACAATCAAGTTTACTTTTTCATCTTCTAAATAGTGATAAAAAGCACCAGCAGCATTACTCCCTCCGCCTACGCAAGCAATCACATGATCAGGCGAATTCCTCCCCTCCATTTCCTGAAGTTGATTTTTGATTTCCTTACTTATCACTGACTGGAATTTGGCGACCATATCTGGATATGGATGCGGGCCAACCACTGATCCGATGATGTAGTGTGTATCTGTCGGATTGGCAATCCAGTGACGCATTGCCTCATTCGTAGCATCTTTTAAGGTCTTACTTCCTGAGCTTGCAGGTCGAACTTCTGCCCCCAAAATCTTCATCCTTTCCACATTGGGCTTTTGCCTGGCCATGTCTACCTCTCCCATATACACAATACAATCCATGCCCATCAAAGCACAAACCGTAGCTGTTGCAACTCCATGCTGACCTGCTCCTGTTTCGGCAATGATCTTAGATTTACCAAGATGCTTTGCTACCAAAATTTGACCTATTGTGTTATTAACTTTATGAGCGCCTGTGTGGCATAAATCCTCACGTTTCAAGTAGATCTTTGCTCCGTATTTCTCAGAGAGTCTTTTTGCCAAGTAGAGCGGCGTTGGGCGACCAACATAATTTTGAAGCAATTCATCAAACTCACTTTTAAAATCATCTGATTCTATGATAGATAGATAATTTTGACGTAATTCCTCTACGTTTGGGTAAAGCATCTCTGGGATATATGCTCCACCAAATTGTCCGTAATAGCCTTGTTCGTTTACTTGGTATTTTTTCATAATTGCTTTCTCAATTCACCAATCATCTTCAGATCTTTCAACCCAGGTTCTATTTCGAATTTGCTATTGACATCTATACCGACCAGCGCTTTCGAATCAATTTTTCTTATGTCTTCAATGTCTTCCAACTTAATTCCGCCACTCAATAGAAAGGGGGTTTCTAAATTGTATCCATTCAAAATGCTCCAATCAAAGTGCTTGCCTGACCCTCCATAATTTGGAGTTTGAGTATCAAACAAAAAGTAATCAGCGACTTCTGAATATTCTCCAATAGAAACTGGAATTTCATCCATCAATCTGAACACTTTAATAATTTGAACACCCTTGGATTTCAATTCATAACAATAGTCTAAATCTTCATCGCCGTGAAGCTGAACATAGTCCAATCCAAATTTCTCTACCAACTCTAATACAACACTCAATTCCTCATTCACAAAGACTCCAACTTTCTTAATAGTTGCAGGGATTTCCTTCAATAAGTTTTCATCAAGATCTTTCATGTAGCGAGACGACTTCTTGTAGAAAATGAATCCAATAAAGTCAGGGCACAAATCGACTAATCCAGCAACATTTTCTGGTTGACCCATTCCGCATACTTTGAGTTTGAGTTGGTTCATTGCAGACATCCCCCTCCTACGCTAAGGCCTCCACACCCCCCTTTAAAGGGGGAATAACTCCTTAATAGATTTAATAGAATTCCTTGACTCATCATTTCATTTCAACTTTTTGATAAAGTCCTTAGCTGCTTTTTCTGGTCTGCCAGAAGTCATAAAAGTCTCCCCAATTAGGAATCCTTCAAATCCGAATTCTTTCAATTCGCTGATCGTCTCTGGAAGAGAAATTCCACTTTCTGAGACTTTCACAAACTCGCTAGGAATTTTGGATGCAAGATCTTTAGACACCTGCACGTCTGTTTCAAAAGTCTTGAGATTTCGATTGTTAACTCCAATTAAATTGACTTTATCAGTGATCGAATTTTCCAGCTCTTCCTCATTGTGAACTTCTAGAAGCACTTCCATCCCAAGGCTCTGGGCTAGTCCTCCTAGTTGCTCAATTTCATTTTTATCCAATACCGCTGCAATCAGAAGTATCACATCAGCGCCTGCTGACTTTGCTTCAATGACCTGATATTCGTCAATCATAAAGTCTTTCCTAAGAATAGGACAGAAATTGAAAGATCGAGCAACTTTTAAATCTTCGAGTGTCCCTCCAAAGTAGTTTTGATCTGTCAAAATGGATAAACCTGATGCGCCAGCCTTCATGTAGCCAATAGAAGTTCTTTCTACTGATACATGTTTATTAATCACTCCTTTCGAAGGTGACTTTCTTTTTATTTCGGCTATTATACCTGATTTATCCTCTCTTTTCAGATACTTTTTTAGGGATACTGGTTGGCCTCCAAAATAGGTGCTTTGTTCTAACAATTTCACAGGATATAACTCTTTTTGAGCTGCGACTTCCTTTCGTTTATTGGCTACTATTTCTGATAAAATATCCATTAACTATTTACGCTTAAAAATTTTTTAAATGATTGCATTGCTTTTCCTGATTGGAGTGTCTCTCTTGCCTCCTCTATTCCTTCTTTTATCGTATGCCGCTTTACTGTAGAAATAGCCAATCCAGCATTTGCGAAAACAGCATTATTCTGAGGTTCGGTTCCATTTCCTGACAAAATCGTATTGAAGATTTTGGCTGCATCTTCTATCGTTTCTCCACCGTGGAGAGACCCTTGAGTTAATTGTGGCATCCCCATCTCTTCAGGAGAGACCAATGATTCTTCATTTTGTGAGATTAATTTAAAATCACTGGTCAGTGAAATCTCATCATATCCGTCCAATGAATGAACTATGGAAAAATTCTTTGTGGTATTCTGATACAGGTATCCGTACAGACGAGCTAATTCCAAGCTAAAAACACCTACCAACTGATTCGGTGGAAAGGCCGGATTCACCATCGGCCCTAGCATATTGAAGAATGTTTTTACTCCTAACTCTCTTCTAATCGGTCCTACATTTTTCATAGCTGGGTGAAACAAGGGTGCATGCATAAAGCAAATACCTGAAGCGTCTATGGATTTCTTCATTTGGTCTTCCTCTCCAGAAAATGTACAACCCAAAGATTCTAGCACATTGGATGAGCCACTCACAGATGACACTCCATAATTACCATGCTTTGCCACATTCACTCCCGCTCCTGCCACTATAAAAGAAGAAATAGTAGAGATATTGAAGGTATTCTTACCATCTCCTCCAGTTCCACACACATCGATAGCATTGTACCCCTTTAGGTTTACAGGATTGCATAGCTCAAGCATCGCATCTCTAAACCCTTCCAACTCTTCTACCTTTATCGCACGCATAAGATAGACAGTCAGAAAAGCAGCCACCTGACTGTTTTTATATTGACCAGTAGCCAAACCAGTTAGCACCTCTTTCGCCTCTTTCTTCAAAAGCGTTTGATTATTTATTAGTCTGTTTAGTATTTCTTTCATAGTGATAACCAGTTTTCAATCAATTTCTTTCCATGCTCCGTCATAATTGATTCTGGGTGAAACTGAACTCCTCGCACATTATGTTTTTTATGTTTGACAGACATCACATTCCCATTCTCCGCTACACTTGTGACCTCCAATTGATCCGAAATAGATGTTTTATCAATAACCCAAGAATGGTACCTGCATACGTTAAAAACATTTGGCAATCCTTCAAAGATTTGATCTTCTTTTTGCAATTCTATCGGAGTAACCATACCGTGATAGACCTGAGGAAGATTTAAAAGCTTGCTACCGAATGCTTCGCCAATTCCTTGATGCCCAAGACAAACACCCAATATTTTTTTTGATGGGGCAAATCGTTCAATCAATTTGGGCATTAAACCCGCATTTTCAGGTAATCCTGGTCCGGGGGAAAGTAAAATATTTTGATACTCCTCAATTTCGTCGAGTTCGAATTGATCATTACGAACAATTCTTAGATCATCATTCAATCCTAATTCTCTCAGTATGTGTACCAGGTTATAGGTAAACGAATCGTAGTTATCTATTACAATTGTCTTCATAAACAGATTGGTTGAGACATCCCCCTAACCCCCTTCAAAGGGGGAGTCGCTCCAATAAATGTCATTGAAGTTTTAATACTTTTAATTTTTTCAATCATAGCTCCTCCGCTTCTTTAATTGCATGTTCTAATGCACTTACTTTATTGTATACTTCTTGTAACTCATTTTCTGGATTTGATTGTGCTACAATTCCAGCTCCGGCTTGGAACTTCAATGTGTTGTTTCTGCTTAAAAAACTTCGAATCATGATGGCATGATTAAAGTTGCCATCAAAATCCATGAACCCAACCGCTCCTCCATAAAAGCCTCTTGGTGCTTTCTCATTTTCTTTGATAATCTCCATTGCTCGAATTTTAGGAGCTCCTGAGAGTGTCCCTGCAGGAAAAGTCTCGGCAACTATATCCATGTAAGAACTTCCTTCCTTAATCTCCCCCGTCACTTTAGAGACTAAATGAATCACGTGAGAATAGTATTGCACTTCCTTGTAGCTCTCTACTTTGACATTATCACAACTATGACTTAAATCGTTTCTTGCTAAATCTACTAGCATGACATGCTCAGAATCTTCTTTGGGATCCTTCAGCAGTTTCTCTGCAAGTTCAGCATCTGCTTTATCATCTCCCGTTCTTCTAAAAGTCCCCGCTATCGGGTGAATTTCTGCTTTGTTCTCTTTTAAGACAATCTGGGCTTCAGGTGACGACCCAAAAATTCGAAAACTGCCGTAATCAAAATAGAAAAGATATGGAGAAGGATTTACTGAACGCAAAGTCCTGTAGACCTGAAAATCATCACCCTGATAAGGCAAATGAAAGCTTCTAGACAGTACAACTTGAAATACATCTCCAATATGACAATGGTGAACTCCCTTCTTTACCATCTCCAAATATTCCTTATCAGTTTTAGAAGATGTTTTCTCACCTGAGATTCTAAATGGATATCCTGGAATATTTGTTTGCTGAATCAATGATTTGACTTCCTCAAACAAAGAATCATCCGGCTCCTCTATGAATGCTTCTATTACATGACATTCATTTTTGAAATGATCTAGTGCAATAATGAATTGAAATACATGGTATTGCGCTACCGGCACTTCTTCTTCCAGATTTTCTAATGACGCATCACCAAAGTGATGGATAGCGTCATAGTTGAAATACCCAAACAAACCAGATCTGATGTATCCTGCCTCTTCTTTTTGAGTTTCAAAAGATGATGCAAAAGATGCTATCTGATTTTTCAGATCTATCAAAGGATCTGCTTTCATTGGAGCATTTGGCATTCTCAATTCCACTGTATCACCAATTGCTTTTATAGACGCCAAGGGGGAACAGCAGATATACGAAAAGCTATTTTCTGATCCGTGATAGTCAGAACTTTCTAGCAAAAATGAATTGGCGAATCGATCTCGCAATTTCAGATACATACTCACCGGAGTGATTGTATCCGCAAGCAATCTCGATTCACGTGTCTTAATTTTTATTTTACTCATAGGGCTAAAACAAAAAAACCCTGACGATTACTGTCAGGGTTTTTTATATTTTTAAACACATCAGTGACTCGTCAACAACTAAAATTGTTTACATGCCACCACCAATATGTTTTATTGTTCATCATTATGAATGCGAAGCTAATTTGACTTTAATCTAAAATACAAGAGAGGTGCTCATTTTATTTTTCCGCTCATCCAACTTTATTTATTCATTTTAGAATTTTGAGCTAAATTTCCGTCATGTTATCACACGAAGATCAAATAAGCATTCTTTCGCACCTTTCTAAAGCAGATAATGTCGTTGCTGAAGAAGAATATAGACTTATTATGTTCATTGCTGATGGCTTGGGAATTTCAGAAGAAAGAACTGCTGAGATAATCAACAACCCCCATCCAATACCTAAGTTGAAAAACTTACATCCAGATGAAAAATTCACCTACTTATTCAACATTATTCGAATGATGAAAGCTGATGGGAAAGTACATCAAAAGGAAATTTCATTTTGTGAAAAGTTAGCTCTTAATCTGGGCTATAAACCAGGGGTAATTGCTGATCTATCGGCATACATATATAAAGACCCTAGCGTCAACTCAAACAAAAGCTTTCTTAGATCAATCGCTGATCAACATCTAATTCCAATGAATGAAAATAAGTAGCCTAACTACTCTATTTCTATTCTCCTGTCTAGTTTCATTTTCTCAGAATAATCCAGGAGAAATTACGTATCAAATAAGTTCTACTGATGTAAACATCAAACTAGATGGAGTCTTGGATGATGAAGTGTGGCAAACTGCCGAAAGAGGTAGTGGTTTTTATCAAAGCTTTCCTACGGACGATGCGCCAGCGGAAGACTCTACACAGTTTATGATCGCCTACAATGAGCAGTTCATATATGTGGCTGCTATTTGCTATGATTACCTTCCAGGTAATCCCATCACTAACACATTGCAAAGAGATTTTCCCTGGATGCAAAACGATAACATAAGTTTCTACATAGATCCTTATAACGATAAATCTAACGGATTCACTTTTCAGGTAACTCCTGACAATGTGCAAAGAGAAGGTTTGGTTGTTTTGGGTGGTGATGTGCAGGATGACTGGGATAATAAATGGTACAGTGCTGTTTCGAAAGGAGAAAATGCATGGTATGTAGAAATGGCTATCCCCTATAAAAGCATCAGATATAACAGTGTTCCCGAATGGAATATTCAATTGATTAGGAATAATCAAAAACGTAACGAACGTACCACATGGATACGAGTCCCTCAACAGTTTAGAGCTAGTGACATGGTGTATTCAGGCAAACTGGCATGGGATACTCCACCACCTGAAGCCGGCACTAACGTAGCTTTAATTCCTTACGTCAGTAATTCTAATCGTAAGGATTTTCAGACATTTAACTCAGACACAGAAGAATGGGAAAATGCTAATCAGGCTACAGAAACTAAGTTTAATGCTGGTTTTGATGCGAAAATTGGATTGACTAATTCACTCAATCTAGATTTGACCTTCAATCCTGATTTTTCACAAGTAGAAGTCGATCAACAAGTAACCAATCTCCAACGATTCGAAATATCGTTTCAAGAGCGGAGACAATTTTTTCTAGAAAATCAGGATCTATTTGCCCAAAATGGATTCCGGCCTTCCCGCCCATTCTTTTCGAGAAGAATAGGAATTCAAGGGTCTGGAAGCACACAAAGAAATGTGCCCATTATTGGCGGTGCAAGACTTAGTGGAAAAATTGGGAGCAAATGGAGAATAGGTGTATTGAATATGGTGACAGCTGAGGATAAACTCCCTGAAGAAGTAGCTCCTGCGCAAAATTATTCCGTGGCTGTTTTAGAAAGACAAATATTTAAGAGGTCTAGAATTAGTGCTGTTTTTGTAGGGCGTAATAACTTGGGGAACAGTGGTGTAGAATATGACTCGGCAACATTTGCAGAAACTGGTGAATATAGAGATGAGTTTGACAGGTTAATCAACCCAGCCGATACCATAATTAATCTTTCCGCTTATAATTATGTCGCAGGTCTTGATTATAACTTGGCTACTGTAGATAACCGATGGGGAGGTAATTTTTATTACCATAGATCATTTGATCCTGAGCAAAAAGACGATTCAAGATCATATGGAGCATTCCTTAGATACCAGACAACCAAAATAAATGCTCGTATTTTCTCTAGAATGGTAGGAGACAATTACAATGCAGAGGTAGGTTTTGTTCCTAGAACTGGTGTATTTACAACTGGTGGACGTATCGACCTTAACTACTTCACCGATGGTTTTATTCAAAGACATGGCCCTTCTTTTGGTGGTGACATTCTCTTTGATAGAGATTGGAATGAACTTGATCACAGCTTCTCTGGAAATTACGAATTTCAATTCTTAAACTCATCTCAAATAGAAGTAGGTACGAGAAGACAGACTGTAAAACTTACCAGTGATTTTGATCCGTCAGGTTCTGATGGGGTAGAGCTTACTGAAGGCGGAAAATACACATGGACCAATGTTCGTATTTCATATCAATCTGATAACAGAAAGTCCTTTACGTTTGGCATTGATGGAAGTACAGGCGGTTACTACAACGGAAACCGATCTAGTATTGGATTAGATATGTTGTTCCGTTTTCAGCCAATACTTCAATTGGGTATCGGAATCGATTACAATAAAATCAAACTTCCTGCACCCTACAGCAATGCAGATTTACTCTTGATTGGACCTAGAATGGACTTGACATTAACGAACAAAATATTCTTCACCTCTTTTGTTCAATACAATACGCAAGATGAAAACATTGGTCACAATTCTAGATTCCAATGGAGATTCAAACCCGTATCGGATTTATTCATCGTGTATACAGACAACTACTACACAGGGGACTTAAGAGCTAGAAATAGGGCTTTCGTAATAAAGCTATCTTACTGGTTGAATATGTAATATTTAAGCTGCTTGCTTAAATCCTACTTCCTTAATCTTCTTAATTCGTTTATGCATTACGGAGAACCAAAGCGGAGGAATAGTTGACATGAGCATCATACCTGGATAACCTGTTGGCATTTGTGGGCTTTCATCTATATGTCGAAGAATTTGATATTTTCTAGATGCTATAAAATGATGGTCGGAGTGACGGGACAACTCAAAAAGTACTAGCCTACCCACCATGTGATCCGAATTCCATGAATGATGAGGCATTACCCTTTCATAAGTATTTCCCTTTCTGTCACGTTCTAATCCGTAATGCTCTATGTAGTTCACTGTCTCAAGCAACAAGAATCCTATTGTTGCAGCAGCGATGAAATATACCATGATAATCCATCCAAAGTAAAGGCCAATACCAACAGTCAACCCAACTTGGAGTAATTGAAAAATGATCATTTCATTATATATAGATAAAGGGCCCTTTCCTTTCTTTTTCAATCTTTCCTTTTCCAGTTTCCAAGCTGATAAATAAGCAAATACCACAGACCTAAACCAGAAGCCGTATAGGCTCTCTCCAAATCGTGCCGAGGAAGGATCTTCCTCAGTGCTCACGTTTTTATGATGACCTCTATTATGCTCTATAAAGAAATGCATGTATAATGATGTTAGAAGCAATGATTTGGCCATTAATTTTTCATACCACTTATTTCTGTGTCCCAACTCATGAGCCACATTGATTCCAATAACACCACACATCATTCCCATGGCACTAATTCTTCCAATAATGTCAAGGGTAGATAGATTATTTGAAAAAGAATCAATGAAAGTGAAGAGTAGAAACCATTGTATAGGCACCATCAAGTACACTTGAAAATCAAAAATAGGATCTTTCGCTCTTGCCTTTTCCTCTTCATCTGTAAGATTTTCAGGATCAGGTTTGAAGAGTAATTCTAAAAGTGGAATAACAGCAAACGCAAAAAGAAGTGGCGCAAACGTGATCCAACCAGTGCTTTGAAAACTAATCCATACGAGTATCGGAAGAATCATTACATACAAATATTTCAGTCTACTCATTTTGTCATTTTTAGTTTACCAAATGGAATCAGATATGCGATTGAACCCCCAACAGTCCAAAGATTAGAAATATCAGGAGTTTCATCCGTTAGATTACCTGCATCTATAAAGTTACTAATACTATAAGTGAAAAAACCCTCCAAATGAATCGATCCAAATGAGAAATCTCTGAACGTTCCTGCACTTGCGCGACCTCCATAGCCAGCTTTCCTATCTCTACTCGATTCATAAGTATAAAAATCTACAGCGGATCCCCCCCGCTCAGTCTCGGTCGGTTCAGCTGATTTCTTGGTATTTAACAATGTCTCGAAATAGAGACCAGCCGTAACAAAGAACTTATTCTTGTTTCCGAAATAGCCAATGGCTTCTACTGGAATTTCCAGATAATTCATCTGAACAGAATAGTTAGGTATATCTGTGATGAATTTTTGTTTCCATCCTTTTTGGATGTAATTAATTCCAAACTGAATCCCTGCATTTAAAAAGATATCTCTTTTTTTCGCAAAATGCTTAACAAGCAAACCGGAATGAATACCTGATTTAAATGTGGTATTCATATTATTTCTGAAGATAGTATGGTTAATAAAAGCCGAACTAGCTTGTCCACCGCCTTTTATACCCACATACGTTTTGCTTTGAGCACCTACCGTGCAAACCATAAACACTGATAAAATCAGTAGGACTATCCGCATTTCTTAGATTTATTTATTGTTAGAAAGTAATTCAAAATTAAACATAATCAGGTCGTTTGCTGTCCATCCCTTTAAAGGTCTTATTAGTAATAAGAAAAGTGAATTAAATTGACTATTCTTGAATTTCAAGACAACAGAATCATGAATCAACCCTTAATCACAAATGATGCCGTAATTTTCGGTATCCTTATGCTCATGCTTGGGCTTGTTTTTCAAACATCAGCAAGTGATCATCCTCTTTGGAAAAAATTCTACACCTATGTTCCTGCATTGTTGGTATGCTATTTCCTACCTTCTTTGATGAAAGCGACAGGATTAATTAACCCTTCCGAATCGAAACTTTATTTTGTTGCTTCTCGATATCTATTGCCTGCAAGTCTGGTTTTGCTTACTATCAGCGTAGATCTTAAAGAAATAGTAAAGCTTGGTTCTAAAGCAGTCATCATGTTTCTGACAGGTACAGTCGGTATTATGATTGGTGGTCCTTTAACTATTATCTTGTTCTCTTACATCGCGCCAGATCTCGTGGGCGGAATAGCTCCCAATGAAGTATGGAGAGGCATGACAACCATTGCTGGTTCATGGATTGGCGGTGGTGCTAATCAAGCCACTATGAAAGAAGTATTCAATGTAAATGACGGGTTATTTTCGACTATGGTTACAGTAGATATCATAGTTGGAAATGCATGGTTAGGGATACTCATCGCAGGTGTGGCTGTAACAAAGTTGATTGATAAGAAACTGAAAGCGGATTCTTCTGCCATTGAATCACTAAAGAAAAAAATGGAAGACTATCAAGCAAGCGTTACTAAAACGCCCAATCTCACCGACTTAATGAAGGTCTTGATGGTTGGCTTTGCTTGCACTGGATTAGCTCATTTTGGTAGTGATTTGATTGTGCCATACCTTAAACAATTTCCTCAACTAGAACAGTATAGTTTAACCTCAGGTTTTTTCTGGATAGTTGTGATTGCTACCACACTAGGTGTTGCTCTTTCTTTTACCAAGGCAAGGAAATTAGAAGGAGTAGGTGCCTCTAGAGTTGGAAGAGCTTTCATTTATATTTTAGTAGCTACCATTGGAATGCAGATGGATATTTTAGCCATCTTCTCAAATCCAGGTTACTTCTTCTTAGGTATTACTTGGATTTTGTTTCATGTGCTGCTATTGTTCATTGTGGCCAAGATCATCAAAGCACCCTATTTCTTTATCGCCGTGGGAAGCACAGCCAATGTAGGTGGAGCTGCTTCGGCTCCTGTAATTGCCTCTGAGTTTCATCCTTCATTAGCTCCTGTTGGTGTGTTGATGGCTGTATTAGGATATGTTCTTGGAACGTATGGCGCTTACTTGTGTGGAATAATGATGCAGTGGGCTGCTGGATAAAGTAATCTTAGAATTAAGAAAGCCTATTTTTAAAATCACTGTATTCAAATTCCTTCACTAGCTGGAATGAACCATCTTTTTTGATAATTCCTATTGAGGGGTGTTTTACTCCATTGAATGTAGACGTCTTCACCATGGTATAATGAATCATGTCTTTGAAGATTAATGGATCACCGATGGCTAAAGGTTTTTCAAACCAGTAATCTTCCAAAAAATCACCTGCCAAACAACTAACACCACCTAAACGGTAAGGGTGCCAGTTTGATTTTTTTTCATCCGAGCCAACTTCTAGCTTTGGTCTATAAGGCATCTCCAAACAATCAGGCATATGGCATGTGAATGACCCGTCAAAAATGGCTGTTTTCTTTCCTCCGTTTTCTACAATATCGAGAATTGTCGTATGCAAATCTCCCGTTTGCCAAGCAAAAGCACTTCCCGGCTCTAGAATGATTTCCACATTGTGCTTCTCTTTGAATTTCTTCAATAAACTGATTAAGTGGTCGACATCATAGTCTTCTCTAGTCATCAAATGACCTCCTCCCATGTTTATCCATTTCACTTGAGACAGGAAATCTCCAAACTTATTTTCAAGTGACTCCAAAACGTTTTCAAGAGCGTACGAAGTAGACTCACAAAGCACATGGAAATGAAGACCTTCTACTCTATCGGGCAACTCATTCAAATGAGGTCTAGTAATTCCTAATCTTGAAATAGGACTAGATGGGTTGTACAAATCTGTCTCCACGTCTGACCACTCAGGATTTACCCGTAATCCTATGCTAACATCTTCAGGTACATCTTCAATAAATCTTTCGTACTGAGAAAGTGAATTAAAAGTGATATGAGAAGATTTTTCAACAATTTGTGAAAACTCAGACTGATCATACGCCACACAATAAGAATGTGATTTTACACCCATTTCTTCATTGCAAAGCAATACTTCATGTAGTGAACTAGCAGTTGCCCCTCCTACATACTTCTTTACTATAGGAAACACGCTCCACATGGAAAATCCCTTGAAAGCTAGGATGACCTCAACCCCCGCCTCACTCTGAACTCGATCAATAATCTCAAGATTCTTAATCAACTGACTTTCGTTCAGCACAAAACAAGGAGAAGGTATTTTCACTTTAAATAACGTTCTTCGATAATAGAAAGATGATGCAAAAGATGACCTGAAATAATATAGCCGATCATTTCAATTGACATTTCAGCATTGTTAGATGGGCCTGTACGTTCTCTTACTTCTTGACTTAGCGATGAAAAGAAATCAATCGTCGAAGCTCTTAGGTTTACGAACTCTGTCAGCAATTGATGGACTGTTCTATTGTCAGCATTTGCAGATGCAACATAATCATCCTGTTCAAAACCGGGTAAATCTGTTTTATCGTTTCGTGCAAATCGCATAGCGCGATAAACAAAAACCCTTTCAGCATCTATGATGTGTTGTACTAAATCCTTAATGCTCCACTTGCCTTCCTCGTACCGATAAATGGCTTTCTCGTCATTAATAGATTTAAGAAGCTCCATTAAACTATCTCCAGATTGAAGAAGTAGAGGCACCAATTCGTTATGCGCTGCTTTTCTTAAATAACCCTGATAAAATTCAGGTGCTTTATTGATATCAAATTTCATATTATTATAATCCAAGGTCTATATCATGCTCTTCATGCCAAGGAAGTCCTGAGCTGGCTAGCTTTTCCAAAAAGGGATCTGAGTCAAACTCTTCCACATTAAAAACACCGGCTCCTGTCCACTTTTTTGTAAGCATCATGTATGCTCCAGTCATTGCGGGTACTCCTGTAGTGTAGGATACTCCCTGGGCTCCCGTTTCATCATAAGCCGCTTGATGACTGCAATTATTCCAGATGTAATGTGTTCTCTCTCTGCCATCTTTCACTCCTCTGATACGACAACCTATAGAGGTTTCTCCATCATAATTTTCTCCCAAATCACCAGGATTTGGAAGCACTTCTTTTAAAAATTGTAAAGGAACTATCTCTTTTCCTTCATAATTAATAGGCTCAATAGAAGCCATACCAATATTTTGAATAACTCGCAAGTGAGTCAAGTATTCATCTCCAAAAGTCATCCAAAATCGGGCTTGCTTAATGGTTGGGTAATTTTTCACTAAAGATTCTAATTCCTCATGAAAAAGAAGATATGAGGGTCGCTCTCCAATGTTTGGATAAGTGAGTTCTTTTCTAAACTCAAAAGGTTCTGTCTCAATCCATTCTCCATCTTTCCAGTATTTCCCATTTTGAGTGATCTCACGAATGTTTATTTCTGGATTGAAATTGGTAGCGAAAGCTTTCCCATGATCACCTCCATTACAGTCAACAATATCTAAATAATGGATTTCATCAAAGAAGTGTTTCGCTGCTCTTGAAGTAAAAACGCTTGTCACTCCAGGGTCAAAACCACACCCTAAAACTGCCAAGAGTCCTGCTTCTTTAAACCGTTCTTGGTATGCCCATTGCCACTTATATTCAAATTTTGCTTCCTCAGGTGGTTCATAGTTAGCTGTGTCCAAATAATGAACTCCACATGCTAGGCATGCATCCATAATGGTTAGATCTTGATAGGGTAACGCCACATTAATGACCATTACGGGGTTATGCTTATTAAAAAGCGTCACAATTTGATCTACATGATCAGCATCAACTTGATCAGTTTCAATTGTTACATTATGATCCTTTTTTATTGCGGCTGCAATCTCGTCACATTTCGATTGTGTCCGAGAAGCCATCACAATCTCTGTAAACACATCTGAATTCTGGGCACATTTGTAAGCAGTTACCCTGCCTACTCCACCTGCACCAATAATTATAACCTTTGACATTTCATTAGTTTGAATGATACCCTCCAAAGGTAATCTCACTGAGATTATTTACAGAACAAAACGATAAGTGTATTTGATTAGAAATGTATGCGTGGTAGAAACTTCGTTTGCTCTATAAAGGAGAGCATCTGAATCTGAGAATCTGGAGACATTGTCACTAGATCCATTGGAAGACCAAACCAGAAATAGAGTCGATCCTGGCACATACTCCCACCTAACTACCATGTTAGTTTGTAATTGAAAAAAGTCGAAATCTGGTCTTTCGAATGAATAATCTGTTACCCCATCTCTGTTTTCATCTATAAAATAAGATTCAGTTGATTCATCGAATGAAATTTGTTGGTCATCAAATGTTTCAAATCGATTCTCATAGCTATTGGCATCTGGTGTAGTTACTCTTTTGAAATTGAAGTAGTCTCCAAAGAAGAAGAATGGCTGTCCCCAAAATTCAACTGTAAGATTTGGAGTGATATTATAATTAGCTCTAAGTGATGCTGAGAAAGTCTCTCTTTTTATGGTTCCTAGGATATATCTTTCATCGCTCTCATCATTCTCCGATTGAGTTACCCACTGCAGATCGTTTCTATTCCAATTAATCCTTGGTGAAAAAGTAAGTTGAAGTGCATCAGTTGGTCTTGCTTCTATGTTTAATGACACCCCTGAGCCTCTTCTGAAATTTTCTCTTCCAAAATTTATACTTGGATTTAATGAGACACTCACTTTTTTACTTCGATTTGTACTCAAGAACATCCAATAATTAATATTTCCAGGATATCTGATGGAGGGGCCTCCCCTCAGATCTGCATTGGACACCCTAGAACCTCCTATCCAGAATCCACTGCCAAATTCCCAGAAATTCAAAAATTGAAGGTTCATATTAAAATTAATTCCTTTGTTGGTAACCGTCCTTCCAAAATCCTGATTCACTTCAGTATAGATATTATACCTCTGCCACCTAAAAAACTTAGTCACTTTTGGAATACGATATTGGGTCCAAAACCAATTATTTATATCATCTGTTTGGCGCAAGAAGCCTGTATCGTTCAATTCTAATTCTGGAGATCTGTAGTTGGAACCAAATGTCCAACGCCAATTGCCGCTTCTCTTCCCAAAGGATAACGTACCTGCAGTACCTGTTAAGCTTGTTCTAGTAGAATCAACATTTTCATAAAAATTATCCGGTCGCTGAAAATTTCTCTGATTGGCTGTTTGTGTTCGGTAAATGGCTCCTTGACTACCTTCTACCTTTGAAGCCATTACTCTAAACTCAAATCCATATTTTCTATCCTTAAAATTATGATCCACATCTACTCCCGCGCTCACCGCATTATCATGTAGGTTTTCCAAATCGTTTCCGGCATTGTCAAAACGTTTCACATGAGTTGCCAATGCTCCTATTACCGTCTTTCCGCCATCTATATCCTGTTGTACTCGTCCTACAAGGTAATTGGTGTAGGGCTCTACTTTCTGTGTTGTGGATTTATTAGATAAATGACTTTCAGACCCTTCTTCATAAGCAACATCAGCTTCTACTTTATCAGTTAACGATTCCAGTACTGCCCATGAAAATCCTTTAGCATTTTTACCTGTCAATTTAAACGCTCCAAGTATCGGAGTTTGATTAGGGACATCTGCGTATTCTACATCTCCACTTGCAAAAGCATCTCCTTTGGGACTAGCTCCAACCCTCCTTGAATAAAATAAATTATTGGGACCTCCACTCGTTCTCATACTTAATAAACTACTTCCTTCAAGGAAGAAAGGTCTTCTTTCTCTGAAAAAAAGCTGAAAAGCTGACAGGTTTACCATAGATGGATCTGCATCTACTTGTCCAAAATCTGGGTTTACCGTCACATCAAGAGTAATATCAGAGGTGATACCAATCTTTGCATCGAGCCCTGCATTAAGTGAATATTCTTTACCAGAACTTCTAAACGGATTTCCTTCCTCTTTAGGATACTTCTGATAGGAGCTCAGCAAATAAGGCTGTACTTCTAGTTGTTTCTGAGGTCTAATTCCTTTTATTCCATGTAATTCTCCAAATAGGTGTACCCACCCTTGAGCATTCGGATCTACTGGCTGCCATGTATTTCTCTCCTGTCCTCTAAAGAAATTTCTACTGAGTTGCAGTCCCCAAACATGAGATTCCTTATTGGCAAACCGTAGTTGCGAGAGTGGTATTTTGAACTCAGCAATCCAACCTTCGTCATCGATTGAGGTCTTCAAATACCAAATGGGATCCCAAGTACTGTCCCAATTGTCACCATTGTTTGATACGTACTCTTCTCCTTTTACACCAGACGCACATGCCGTAAAGGAAAAGGCTGTCCTTTTATCAAAATAACTATCTATCATAAAAGTTACTCGATCACCGTCAAATCCATCTCTACGTGTCATTCTTCTCTGAATTTTTTCAGGTTCAGTATCAAACGCACGAACGGCTACATATAAAAACTTAGCATCATAAAGAACCTTGAACTGAGTTTCCTGTGTCGGAGCAACGTTATATTCTGGCAAATGACCTTTAAAATCACCACCCCATTCCACTTGCTCCCATGCAGGATCATTTAGCAACCCATCTATCGTAATGTCACTTTCTTTTTCTGCTGTAGTATATGTTTTTATTGAAGCATCATCTCCTTGCGCCGTGGATAAAAAGACTATTGACGAAAAGCATAATAAAAGAACAATTCTTGAATACATGAGTTAGTTGAGTTGATTAGCAAGCTTGGCTAATTAAAATCCGTTAGATAGCCTTATTGGTTACCCAATTAAAACGTGATAGTTACAATATTTATGTGAAATGGTATAGAGCTGGGATAGAAGGACTATCTAAGTGTATATCTAAATCCAGTTTGAACTACGAATCGTGAAGGTGAAGTGATCGAATTGCTGAGCGGAGTAATGGAATAACGATAGTTTGGCTCTATCGTCATATCTATTTTATTAAAAAGTCTATATCCAAACTCCAAACCACCGATTCCATCAAAAGACCAATCGTTATATAGGTCAGAATGTGCCCCGCTAATAATTTGATTGGAGGGATCGCTTAGACTATTTTCTATGAGATAGTTTGCAGCTACACCCGCATTAAGTCTCACACTAAATTTATTATCCATTATATAGTATCCCGCTTTTAGTGGCATAGAGGCAAATTGGATATTACTATTCAGGTCTATTTCTCCATTAGCACTAGTCTGAATTCTAGCTGAAGTCTCAAGCTCCTCCTGATTGGGGTTTTCTGGCTTAATTGCCCCTGTTCTAACTTCGCCATTATTAGAAAATCCGTTAAGAACATTGACAGAAGCTGATCCTGTATTGTTAAGGTTGGTATAAGCCAGTCCACTTTCTAGTGTCCATTTTCTACCTATTTTCACTCCAAAATCAAAACCAACAGAAGTGGCTACACCTTCATTCATCCCATCTTGCACAGCATTTGCTGAAGGATTACTAAAGTCACCTGCTCCCACTGCGGTAGCTGCTGCCGATGAATTAATGGAGTTTGAAATGGAATTTGCTCCTGAAAAATTGGGGTTGAACTTTCCAGCGCCAGCTTCTAAACCAGCCCAAAATTCATTTTTCTCTGATGATTTTTTTCTAGATGATTGACCTAGTGTACGATAAAATGATTTTATCTCATTAGATGCTTCCGCTAATTCAATCTCTGCAGTTTTTGTTTGAATTTCAATAGTTGCTAACTCTTCTGAACGATCGACATTGTCTATGTTCACTGGCGGTTCATTCTCTGGTTTATCTAAAATAATTGCTGGTAACCATGAAAACGTCAAATGTCCCGCACTCAAATCACTAACCTGAAACTGCACTGAATTAAAATTTTTAGTAAGGAGTGCATTATAGGAGTTTGTCTCAGCCTTTTTTTGAATAGGAATTGTCACATAGTGAATAGCGAAAGAGGAAATAGCGATAAGAATGGCTGCAGCTGTTAACCATCTGTATCTAGAATGAGAAGATTGGTAATGCGAAACTAAGTCAGCATTAAGAGCATTGTTTACATTCTCCCAAACCCCAGAAGGAACTTCTTGTCCCTTACCTTCAAACTTCTTACCAATTATATCTTCAAAACTTCCCTGTCCCATTCCTGTAAGATTCTCTGCTCAATATTTTTTCTGATAAAAGTGACTTGGCTCTTGAATATTGTGATTTTGAGGTTCCTTCACTAATATCTAGTTTTTTTGAAATCTCATGATGCTTATATCCCTCCAACGCAAAAAGGTTGAAAATGACTTGGCACCCTGTAGGCAGTTCCCTTATCAATTCAAGCAACTCATCGTAGCTCAATGAAGAAATGATAGATTCTTTATCACTCCAATCATTCAGCTCGGTCACATCTACCATCGGGTAGAGATATAGTTTGCTTCTTTGGTGATTTAATGCCGTATTCACTACAATTTTTTTGATCCAATATGCTAATGACGAATCTTTTCTGAAGTTTTTGATATTCTTAAATACCTTGATAAAAGCCTCTTGAAGTATATCTTCGGCCTCTTGTTGTGCCTTAGAATACCTCAAAGCAACGAGATACATTCCCTTACTATACTTATCGTATAGCTCCTGTTGGAAAGCTCGTTTGCCCTTCTGGCAACCTTTTATCAATTTTTCTTCGCTAAAATTCACTTAGTTAGCATTTATTAGACCCAAAAGAGAATATTAAAGTTGTAATTTCTAATTTGGCTCAATGACTATTATCAAATATATCAAGAATACAGCTATTTCCTTGATCTTACTACTACTAGTACAATGTGAACCGGTTGTACCCCAACAATCTGTTAAAAATAAAATTATATTTTTTGATAATCATGACTATGAGGAGGTCGTTGGAAACGTCAATTTGATTCCTGTAAGTAATGGGACGCCTGACTATTTGGAAACCCCAATCATAAGAAAAGGGTCAGATCAGCAACTTCTACTAGACTTTGATCTTCTTTCGGAAGAATTCGAAAATCTTAGTTTTAGAATTATTCACTGTAATAGAGGGTGGAAAAAATCACTTTTAAGAGATATGGAGTATTTAAACGAAATCAATAACTACCGTATCACAGAGTTTGATTACTCACAATCGACCTTAAAATCATATGTGAGGTATAGAGGACTTATTCCAAGTCCAAGTTTATCGGGAAACTATATTGTCGCTATCTATAGAAGAGCAAATCCTAATGATGTTCTTTTTACTAGAAAGTTTATGGTAGTAGATCCAAGTTCTGTTATTGACCATACCGTCAGGGTTCCAACTACAATAGATAAACGAGACATCAACCATCAGTTGGAGTTCACAGTGAATTATGGTAACGTATTTGTAAATTCTCCTATTCAGGACATTTCTATTTCGATACTACAAAACCATCGATGGCAAACTGCTATTCACCAGATACCTCCGACTTTGATTCGTCCGAATGAAAATTACATGGAATTTCGTCACCTAGATGAAAAAACCAATTTTAATGCTTGGAATGAATTTCGATTTTTCGATTTACGAACCCTAAATGTGAATGGTAGGAATGTAGCGAAAATTGTTACTCAAAATGATCAACTTCATGCCTTATTAGGTGCAGATAAAACAAGGAGTGAGATTACCTATACACAAACCTTTCAAGACATAAATGGCAACTACCTGATTCAAAATAGTGATGTTGGTGAAAATTCTTTAAATGCCGATTACGCCAATGTTCATTTCTTCTTAAAAGAAAATGAAATAAGCGGAAATGTGTATCTCACTGGAAGGTTTAATAACTGGAAAATGGATGACAGTAATAGGATGAGATATGACCCAACAAGAAAAGGTTATACCACCAATATAACGTTAAAGCAAGGTTATTATGATTATCAGTATTTCGTAGAGTCTACCACTTTGCCTTCCTATTATTTTGAGGGCAGTCATCACTTGGCCGAAAATGAATATGAGATTTTCGTTTATTACCGTAGACCAGGAAATGTCAATGACGAAATTATTGGTTATAAAAAGTTCAGATCAAGACAACTGTAAATATGAATAGTATTTGGGAAAAGCAATCTTTTTTATCGGCCGATATCATCATCATTGGCGCTGGAATTACAGGTCTATCTGCTGCAGCTTCGCTGAAAGAAAAAGAGCCATCTCTAAGAGTGATAGTCCTAGAAAGAGGGATTTTACCCACAGGTGCTAGTACAAAAAATGCTGGATTTGCATGTTTTGGAAGTGTCTCAGAATTACTGAATGATGTAGAAACCATAGGTGAAAATGGAATGGTAGCACTAGTCGAGAAAAGATGGAATGGGCTACAAAAGACAATCAATAGACTTGGGAAAGAGACAATAGATCTGAAAATGCAAAGTGGTTATGAGCTCGTTTTTGAAGAGACATCAGATACTATCAGAGAAATAGAAAGAATCAATGATCTACTAGAGCCACTATTTAAGGATAAAGTTTTTCATAATGCAAACAGTAAAATTGGCTCTTTCCGATTAGGCGGCACTCATCACTTAATTGAGAATAAACTTGAAGGCCAGTTGGATACAGGGAAACTCATATCGTCCCTATGGCAGTACTGCTCGCAACTTGGAATAAGTGTTCACACTGGCTGTGAAGTCACAGAAATAGTAGAAGAAAATGACTCGGTAAGAATCATCACAAAAGACACAGAATTCATCGCTAAACAAGTAGGAGTTTGTACCAATGCCTTTACTAAAAAGCTACTCCGTGAAGAGTTTGATATTGCCCCTGGAAGAGGAATTGTGATGAGTATCATTCCATCATCTCCACTATCACTAAAAGGAACTTTTCACTACCATGATGGCTACTACTACTTCAGGGACTATTACGAAAAACTGCTCTTTGGAGGCGGTAGAAATCTTGCATTAAAAGAGGAAGAAACCACTGAATTTGGAATCAATGAAATGATCAAAGAGAGACTTCTTCGTGATTTGGATGAAATCATACTACCCAATCAGGAATATAAAATAGAAATGGAGTGGTCTGGCATCATGGCATTTGGCAAAACCAAACAACCCATCGTCAAAAAAGTCTCTGATAAAATTGCAGTTGGAGCTAGGTTAGGGGGAATGGGAGTTGCAATCGGGAGTTTGGTAGGTGAAGAGGTAGCCGATTTACTATTAGGTTGATGTTTAATCGAAAGAAAAAGAAAATAGCGGAAATAAAAGCCTCTTTCGGAAAAGCAAAAGAGGAAGTTTTTGACTTTGAGCAAATAGAAACTTATTTCAAAAAAACAGATCATACGGGATCGTATCATGTGATCAATGATCGAACTTGTAATGACCTTGATTTTGATGAATTCTTCATGCTTGCAGACCATACTACTTCCAAAGTAGGTCAGCAATATTTGTATTCAAGAATGCGCACTCAAGAGAGTGCCATTCCTAATTTTAGCATTCAAGAACAGCTTATTGATTTCTTCGATCAGCATTCGGAAGTGAGAAAATCTACACAGTTAAAACTTTCTAAGCTATCCAAACGAAATGCGTTCTTCATCAACAAGTTGTTCCAAGAAGAGCCAATCAAACCGCCAAAATGGTTTTGGGCTATTCAAGCACTATCTATCCTAAGTTTAGGAACAATCATTTTATCTTTTTTCAATTCTTTTTTTCTTCTAATTGTCGCTCTTTTATTTGGGATCAACTTCATCATTCACACATGGAACAAACAGCATGTGCTTTATTATATCAAGTCAATTCCTCAATTAATTCAATTGAACAGAACCGCAAAAGAACTTCTAAACCTAAATGATATCGGAGTACATTATGAGGATGTAAAAGATTCAAATAATAAGCTAGGCAAGCTTGGAAAAAGGCTTTCCATATTTCAGATGGATCAGATACCAGATGACCTCACTATGTTAAGTTGGGTTCTATTTGAATTGATAAAGACACAGTTTTTACTAGAACCCATATTTCTTTTTAAGGCACTCAAAAAAATCAATAATAACAAAGAAGACATACATCAGATATTCAAATTTGTGGGAGAAGTAGACAGTTTCATTTCTATTCTTTCATTTAGAAAAGGTCTAGCAAATTGGTGTAAACCAACCATTCAAAGCACTAGTCCTTCTTTTTCAGCTGTTGACATTTACCACCCCTTAATTCAAGCTTGCGTCACCAACTCCATCGCCACCAAGGAACAATCTATGCTCCTCACAGGATCCAACATGTCAGGAAAGACAACCTTTATCAGGACTGTAGGAATTAATACCATTTCATCTCTGGCGATAAATACATGCTTCGCTAGCAGCTTAGAAATAGCTCCCTTCAAACTTCATTCTGCCATTCGAATAAGTGATGATTTGATGAATAGTAAAAGCTATTACTTCGAAGAAGTACTCACCATCAAAGAAATGCTTGATCAAGCAGCAGAGGATAACTTTCATCTCTTTTTGTTAGATGAAATTTTTAAGGGTACCAATACCATTGAACGAATATCTGCAGGAAAAGCAGTGTTATCTTCTTTAAATAATGGTCAAACCCTGGTATTCGTTTCTAGTCACGATATTGAATTGACGGATTTATTGCAAAAAGAGTATGCCTCTTTTCACTTTAGTGAGAGCATAGAAGACCAAACTGTAGGCTTTGACTACAAGCTAAAAGAAGGGAAGTTATTGAATAGGAATGCCATTAAAATTTTAGAAATTAACGCGTATCCTAAGCAGGTAGTAGAAGAAGCAAAGAAAATTTCTAAGCAATTATCTAAGGGATAATCAACTCATGAAAAGTGAAGACCAAATAGGTACCTTTGCATCTCATGGACTTAGACAAAATCAAATTCATAGAGCCCGAAAAACAGCCTAAAAATCCGCTGCATGGTGTGAAATTGGCTGACATAGTTGAGCATCTTTATCAAGAATACGGATGGGACAGGTTGGGCGAAAAAATAGAGATTCGATGTTTCACGCATGACCCTTCCATCAAGTCAAGCCTAAAATTTCTAAGAAAGACTCCATGGGCTAGAGAAAAAGTAGAACGTCTTTATTTGAAATCCATCAAGAAATAGTAAATGCCCATTAAAAACCAAAAAGACATCCTCGCTAAGCTGAAGATTGACCAACTCAATCCGATGCAGCAAGAAGCACAAACTACCATTCAGTCGATGGACAATGTGGTGTTACTCTCCCCAACAGGAACGGGTAAAACACTTGCTTTCTTGCTACCCATCATTGAAACGCTTGATCCTGAATGTGAAGAAGTACAAGCAATGATTCTGGTGCCTTCTCGTGAATTGGCTATACAGATAGAGTCTGTGGTGCGGGAAATGGGAACGGGCTACAAAGTAAATGCTGTTTATGGCGGTCGCTCAGGGTCTAAAGAGAAAGTAGAATTAAAGCACTTACCAGCTATCTTAATCGGCACGCCTGGTAGAGTAGCTGACCATATGAGAAGAGGTCGGTTCTCTACAAGACATCTTAAAACCCTTGTTTTGGATGAATTTGATAAATCACTAGAGGTTGGTTTTGAAGATGAAATGATGGAGATCATTGGCTTTCTTCGTTTCCTAAAGAAGCGAATCTTAACATCTGCTACACAAGGAGTAGAAATTCCTTCGTTTGTAGGACTTACAAAACCAACAACTATAGATTACCTCAATCAAGGAACTTCTCAACTAGAGATAAAGCGGATACTTTCTCCTGAAAAGGACAAACTGGAAACTTTGCTCAAAGCACTGAATCACATTGGCAATCAGCCAGGCATTGTCTTTTGCAACTTTAAAGACACCATAGAGAGAGTGAGCGACTTCCTGTCGGACAATGGCATTGCTCATGGATGTTTCTATGGCGGCATGGAGCAGATAGACAGAGAACGTACACTTATCAAATTCAGAAATGGCACCAACCAATTGATCATAGCAACAGATCTAGCGGCACGTGGCTTAGACATTCCAGAGCTGGGTTTTATTCTGCACTATCATCTCCCTCACAAGGCGGAAGAGTTTACACACAGAAATGGGCGTACGGCAAGGATGAATAACAAAGGGACTGCCTATCTCCTACAGTGGGATCAAGAGCCTATCCCAGAATATATGGATAAATCAATAGCCATAGAAGAACTCTCTGAAGCGCCTGTAACTAATCCTTCCGATTGGAAAACGTTGTTTATTTCTGGTGGCAGAAAAGACAAAATATCTAAAGGAGACATTGCCGGCACATTCTTTAAACAAGCACAGCTAAAGAAAGATGAGCTGGGTACCATTGAAATCAAAAGTGATTGTGCTTTTGTTGCCGTGAAAGCGAGCAAAGCAAAAACGGCCATAAAAATGCTTGATAATATCCGCATTAAGAAGAAGAAAGTGCGAGTGAATTTGGCTTGAGCCAAATAACAATTAACTATAATCCCATCAAACTTCTAGTGCATATTCAGATAGCTCCTCCTGTTTTACCAAGTAGAGCTCTTGGTATTCAAAACAGCTTTCATCACGTCCTTCTGACTGATTTGACCAATGAGTTTTCCTTCTTTGACTACTGGGAATCTTCTTAAACGCTTATCTAGGAACATTTTAGCCGCTTCAAAAATATTGAGATCTGGGGTGACCGTAATAACATTTTGAGCCATGTACTCACTTACTAATCCTGACAAAGTCGGGTGATTATCGTACATCCCTTTCACCACTTCCTTTAGGCAATCACCTTCTGATATTACTCCGCACAACGCCCCTTGAGCATTCACGACAGGTGCACCAGATATTCTGTGCTTCATCAGTCCATCAACCACATCATGTATTGGTTGATCCGGACTAAAAGTAATGAGCTTCCTAGCCATGTAATCTTCTACTCTTAGTGATTGTGACTCTGCTGTTTTTGGAGCCTCTGCTCCTTTATAACTCATTACCATATTGAATACTTTTATTTTTCAAGTATAATCTACTGAAAAAAGATAGGTATGACAAATATGATACTTAGATATACTAACTAGAATGGTCTGAAACGATGAGCCACTCATCCCCAATAAGGCGAAAAATAAGAGAGAAATGACCATTTGGATTATCGGTTTCTCTTTCCAAAGACCATTTGCCAATGACTGACCAGAAATCTTTACTGAGAGGCTCAATAATGAGAATATCAAATGTGAGGGTTCCCATTTTCTCTTTGGTAGGATAGCCTTTCTTATAGTTATCCAGGGTCTTCTGCCATCCGTAGTTTACACCTGAGCTTCCTATAAACACCAGCTGCTCTGACTTCCAATATCCTTCCATGAAGCATTCCAAATCTCCTTCATTCCAGCAATGCTCTTGCAATGCCATGACTTCTCTGATTTCCTTTTCCTCGTTTTGAGCAATTAAATCTGTCGCAAAAAACAAAAGAAGAAGAATCAGTAATCGGATCATTTTTTCAAGTATTGTTGGATAGTAGATTTAAGAGTCTCCTTATCGGTTGTGATGTGAGGGTCGCTGTAAATCTTCAACATCATTTCACGAAGCACTCCCTCTTCATAGCCAAGGTTACTAGCTATACGTGCACAGAATTTGATTTCCTCCTTATAGATCCTCCCATCAACTTTCATCAACTGGACTACATTGTACATGTAATCATACCGAAGGTCATCAGTAAGATCATCCATTTCTTCTATTAAAGATGGATCATCAAAGCTCTCACTGATATCTTCTGATGACATACCATTGGCTTTCCCAATCTTCTTTATCAGATCAATTTCCTCTTTTACCACAACACCGTCAACTCGTGCTAGCTGCACAAGCATGTTTAGATGCGATCGGATCATATTGTTACTATTCCCTTCGATGATTATTATTGATAATCGTTAAAAAATTTAGATCTTCGTGAGGTTGTGGTAGTACAAAAGTAATCCCACTACCACAAATCTCAAACAATTCAAATAAATGATAGCGTTATCCAATAAACGATGAATTTTCTTGCTCACATATATTTAAGTGGAAACAATGAAGAATTAATGGTAGGGAACTTCATTGGTGATTTTGTGAAAGGCAATCAATTGGATGAGTATAGTCCCTCTATACAGCAAGGAATTCGTTTACATAGAGCGGTGGATTACTTTACAGACACCCATGACATTGTATTGCAAAGCAAAAAGAAATTGAGAGAAAAATACAGACACTATGCTCCTGTAATAGTGGATGTTTACTATGACCATTTTTTAGCTAAAAATTGGTCTCAATTCTCCAGCATTCCATTAAAGGAATACACCCATTCGTTTTATGAAACGATGACTAAATACCAAAATCAAATACCAAAAGGTGTTATTCATATGCTCAATTATATGAGTAAAGACAATTGGCTTTTCAACTATCAGTTTATTGAAGGGATGGATAAAGCGCTGACAGGGATGTCTAAAAGAACAAAATTTGACTCCAAAATGGAAGAGGCATCAGGCTCACTAGAAGAATATTACGATGAATTTTCTGAGGAGTTCTTTGCCTTTTTTCCAGAATTAGAAAATCATGTTAAAGAGTTTTTGAAATGAAAGACATACTCATAGTTGGTCTAGGGGGATTTTTGGGGAGCATGATCAGATACGCCACGTATGTGGCAACTGCCAAGTATTTTTCTGACAAACTCTACTCTAGCACTCTTATTGTCAACTTGCTTGGCTGTCTACTCATTGGACTATTGAGTGGCGCATTCATCAAGACAAACAACCAACTTGGACTTTTCTTGGTCGCTGGGTTTTGCGGCGGATTTACCACATTCTCGACCTTCGCGTTGGACGGATTCAAATTACTAAAATCAGGACTTATCTTTCAATTTGTCATCTACAGTAGTGCCAGTATGGTAGGAGGATTGATTTTGTGCTTGGCTGGATTTTATCTCACCAACAAATCATAGAGCATAGTAAAATACCTCTTTCAGGGATGTCCTTCCTATTTCTTTTTTTTAGCTTTAAGTATCTAATTCAGCGATTTGACCGTTGAAATGATACCACACTAACCAGATGACTAACTATTATCACGTATTAGGGCTTTCGGAAAGTGCAACTCCTCAAGAAATAAAGGCAGCATTTAAGAAGCTCGCCGTAAAGTATCACCCAGATAAACATCCTGGGGTTGCGGGAATGGAGGAAAAGTTCAAGGAAGTGAACAGAGCTCATCAAGTTCTCTCCGATGAATATGAAAAAGCGCGATTTGATTTAAAATTGAAATACCAACAATTTTCTTCAACACATCAACATCAACCACCTCCCTACTCTTATCAGCAGCGTTCCTCTCAAAGAAGAAGGCCTCAATATGCTCCTCCAAAAGTTGACTACCGTCAAAACGCTATAGCCACATTTTATGCTTTTGGCATTACTTTCCTTATTGCCTTGATCGTCATGACAGGCGTTTGGATAAAGCAGACATACGATCAGCATCAATTGGAAGAATTACTAGCTGAACGAAGATCCAATTATATGGAAGCCAAGACTTCATTCAATAGTGGGCAGTATAAAAAAGCCATTGATATCATGTCTTCTCTGGCCTATTTCAGAAGAAGTGAGGAAGATATGAAAAGCTTTAAAGAAGACATGATTGACAATATCATAGTAAAAGCTGATCAAAGTTTTATTTCCAATGATTTCCCTGAAGCCATCAAACTATACAACATGGTAGTGGAATTTGAGCCCGGAATGCCTTTTTTCGAAATGAAAGGATATTTAGCGGAAGCTTATCGCCTCAACAACCAACCTAAAAAAGCCATCACTGTATTGGAAGAGTTTTTGGTCAATGATTACGAAATCATGGAAACACTCGTAAAGATTGCGGAAATCAATAGAGATATGCTGGATGATTTTGAAACCGCTAAAGACTACTACATGATTGGTCATAGAGTAGCTGTGAAACGATACAAAAAATTTTACGGAAAAGGCTATGCTATGGTCATCAATGAAGAGTTTGTGCCAAAATCACACTACGCCCTTTACTCTGGACTAGCCGATTTGTACTTTCAAATGAATGATTTCGAAATGGCCATAAAAGCAGCCTCTTGGAACAAATATGTTTGGCCAGATAGTATAGATGCTTATGTAACTAGCGCTGAGTCCTACTTGGCAATGAACCAGCAATTCAATGCATGCTTTGAATACAAAGAAGCCTTGGATATTGGATGGGAAGGAATTCCTAAAATAAACTGTAATTAATGGCTGGCTATTCTAAGACTCCACTTTGGAAGAAGCTGGGAATCAAAGAAGAATACCAATGTTTTCTATTTCAAACACCCGAAAACTACTTTGAACTCTTAGAAGCAATACCTCTTAATTCACAATTTGATGATGAATTATTACAACCAACTTATGACTTTGAGCATGTATTTGTAACCTACATCAATGAACTTGAAGAGCACTGGACGGCATGGAAAGGTGTTCTTAAAAAAGACGGTATTCTATGGGTGTCTTGGCCAAAGGGCACTTCTAAAATGGAAACCGATTTGAACGGAAATATCGTTCGGGAATTTGGGCTAAATGGCGGATTAGTAGACATAAAAGTGTGCGCCGTAGATGAAGTCTGGTCGGGGCTAAAGTTTATGTATCGGAAAAAAGATCGTTGATTTCGTCATCAGAGCTAAACTGAATATGAGTCCGTTGATTCTTCAATAGAGCCATATCATCAACCAAAATAAAATCTCCTTGATCTTTCATCATTTTTTCGTTGGCTTCCTTCTTTACTTTGTTACGCTTTATCGCGGCTACAAAGTTTTTCATTTCATCAATATCCTCTAAAACCAACTCAGGAACCTTGGTGGGTTTTCCATCGTCTCCTTTTGCCACCATGGTGAAATAGCTATTGTTCGTATGCTTTATTTCATTCGTCTTCACATTCTCAGTAGTCACTTTAATTCCTACTACCAAAGAACTATTGCCTACATAATGCACAGAAGCATCCAGATGCAGCAACTCCCCTACATCTACAGGCTCTAAAAACTGTACTCCATCCACAGTAACTGTGACACAGTAGGCTCCCGCATGTTTACTACTGCAAGCATACGCCACCTTATCCATCAAGGATAGGATAAGACCTCCATGCACTTTACCTCCAAAGTTGGCAAAGGAAGGAATCATCAATTCCGTTAATCTTGTTCTGGAAAACTGTACTGTTCTTGGTTTCATTAGCCTACAAAATCACCACTTTTAGCCCTGCAATCTCTAAATCTTTTCTTTAAAATAACTTTCCAAAAAGGAGTTCTCAGCACTACCAATTTACTCTTTACCCAGAGATTATTCAACAATTTACCCTTAGACGTCTTACTTCCATCTCCTTTTGGTTCCACCAGATATTCAAACCCCATCTTGTGTGTTTGCTCTAAAGCACAAGGATTTCCATAGAGTACTTTATCCCCGTTTGGCACATAGATATAGCTGTATCTTTTCTGTTTAGGCCGGTTAGATCGTTTGTTCGCATCTTTCCCCATCCGCACATTTTCTGTAGGAAGATGGCTCTGCGGATAAGGTGCATCTTGAGCAAGAACCAGCACGCTCAGTGATATTAGAGACAAAAACAGGAATACTCTCATAGTTATTTCAACCAAATTATAGAATTTTTTGTCAATGGAGGGCATATAAATAACTTGCGCTTCAAAATTGATACACTTTGAAATTTCTCATCTCCTTCTTCCTTCGAAATATACCACGAAAGTACCTCCAGCTATTCAGTCATGTAGCCATGAGAGCCATCTCTGTTTTCTATGTAGGAAACAAAGTGGAATGTACAGTTTGTCACTCTAATTTTAGAAAATTTTTACCTTATGGAAGACAATCTCGAAGCAATGCCCTTTGCCCAAAATGTCTCTCTCTAGAACGACACAGACTCATTTGGTTATACTTGGAAAGAAAAACAGACTTCTTCACTGCTAAAAATAAAATGCTGCATGTTGCTCCTGAGCTTTGCTTCATGGATCGCTTTGAAGCGCTGGAAAATTTAGAATATATCACTGCCGATATAGAATCTCCATTGGCCAAAGTGAAGATGGACTTACATGACATCCCTTTTGAAGAAAACACATTTGATGTCATTTTTTGCAATCACGTACTAGAACATGTGGATGATGACATTCAATGCTTGAACGAAATGCAGCGAGTGCTCAAACCGGGTGGTTGGGCTATTCTACAAATTCCATTTTTCTTCCCTCTACCAAAAGTGACATACGAAGACAAATCCATCACAGATCCGAAAGAGCGGGAAAAAGCCTTCGGGCAAGATGACCATGTGAGAATGTATGGTGAAGACTATGCTGATCGCTTAAGATCTACAGGATTTGAAGTAGTGGAAGAAAAGATACTGGAAGAACTAGATTCGTCAGAAAGGGAGCGGTTCGCTTTGCCTGCGCAAGAGGTTATTTATAAGGTGGTGAAGAAGTGATTTCCTGTTCAAAGTCTTAAAAGTTTCAGGTAATTTTTAATTACGTATGTAACGTATCAATAGCGCTCACCATTGCTATATTTGAAGAATAGATACGAGAACTGTTATAAAAAAAGAGCTAATTCATTTAAAAATTGACTCCATCCTTTAAATCCAAGTACTGTCAATTCTGTAATAACAGAGTCATGAAATATGACGAAGGTCTATTATGTGGTCTTGATATTAAACCTGAAATCAATCACGATTTCTGTAGTCAGTACGATCCTGACGAATCACTAATTGAACGAACTGAATACAATTACCGCATAACCCACAAAAAAGAAAAACGAGAAATGACCATTACTAAAATTGGCCTGGTAATCGGATTAGTTGTAGGACTAGTTGCTTCGATCATCCAACTTGTTGATTGGGCAACACTCAACTCTAATCATAGATATACAATTGCTAAAATGCATATAACACATCAAAGCGGTATTGATAAATTTTTAGGCTCAGGTGGTTACCGATGCGAATTTGAATACCAGTTCTACATTGGTAACTCACGATACTACAATTATAAAACCATAGGAACGGGAAAGTGGGGCAAACTAGCCGAACCTCTTTGGAACAAGCAGATACTGGTTAAATATAACCCAGATAATCCATATCAAAACGAGGTGATTCATAAAGCAGATGTTGAAAATATAGATCTAAATAGTGTCCCAAAGAACGGTATTCATTCTGACTCCCTCAACATATTTCTAAGTACAAATTAGTCAACACCCCTTAAAATCCTATCTAGTCCTCGTTTGAAACGAGGGCTTCTAAAAAAATTGAGTTTTCCAACTCATTCAGCCTCGGTGAGAGTTCTCACGAACAGACAACAAACGCAGCTATTTTACTCC
>JBGCFL010000070.1:0-13848 GCA_045106975.1 Ekhidna sp.
ATGGAGACTTAAGTATTACACTGGCATTAGGAGTAATTGAAGACGCCTCTACGAATGGGTTAAATCCTGCAGTTACTTCGAGTGCTATTACCATCGATAATACAGCACCTACATTATCGAATGTGACAATTGTATCGGACAATGACACGAATACAGATAAGGGAAAAACGAATGATATTGTCTCACTCACGTTCACTGTCGATGATGATTTGACAGGATTGCCTGATGTTACTTTTAGGAGTGGAGGGGCCAATGTGAATAATGGTATAACAGTAGCCGCAAACGGGGCTCATCCAAATTACCTAGCGACATACACAGTTTCCTCATTAGATAACGAAGGAGATGTAACATTCACAATTAACTTCACTGATGATGCAGGTAATGACGGGAGTCAAGTTTCTGCAGTATCAGGCACTGGTTCATCAACAAGTGTTACAATTGATAATACAGCACCAACGGTGACATTCACTGATAGCATGGAAGATCCTTCTAATACTTCCCCTGTAGTTGTAACAGCTACTTTTGATGAGGATGTAACAGGTTTAGCTAGCAGTGATTTGACTGTGACTAATGGAACTATAAGTTCGATAACTGGAACAGCACCTACATCGGTTTATACTATTAATGTTACTCCAAATGACCCTCTTAATGATAGCATAACTGTTCAGTTAAATTCTATGGCTGTTCTAGATGACGCTGGAAATGCAAATGATGCTTCATCAATATATTATGTAGACTATGATAACATAGCTCCTGTAATTACTAGCTCTGCAATAGTACAAGGAAGGGAGCTTTCATTAACAGCTCAGCTAGATGAACCAGGAACAGTCTACTATGTAGTCGTAGCAGATGGGGTAAGTATTACAAATGCATCGGATGTAGTCAATGTAAGTGGAGCAGCAGCTTCTCCTGTGGCTAGCGGGTCTGTATCATTTACAACCGGAGGTATCAACATAGTGGAGAGTATTACTCTCAATGCAGATAGAACTAATTATGATCTCTATCTAGTTTCAGAAGATAACGTTGACACCAAAAATCTAAGTTCTGTGACCTCTGCAGACATTCAATCAGGAGGTGTGACGATTAATACACCAAATGTTGTTGATGTCTGTTTGGAAGGCGACTTCTATACAATTCCTAATGTGGTGGTAACAGAAACGATTGCAACAGACTTCAATAGCTCTTCCTCAAATAGAACTATAGTTTTAGAACTACCAGAAAACTTTGTCTTCCAAGATGCGGGTAATGTATCGGTTAATGCAGGAAGTGAAGTTGTTATTGTGTCTAGTGCAAACAATACAGCAAAGACTACTTTGACTATTACCTATACGGTATCAGGAGAGGCATTGATGGATGTATTGACTATTTCTAGCTTAGAGGTACAGGCTTCTGGAACTAGTATCAGTTCTGCCGCTAGTTTAACAAGAACAGGAGGTAATGGAGACATCTACGGTATCAATGATGAAAACGCAGCTATTCCTGCATTTGCTCAATTGACGACTATTGCTCCTTTCAATGCTCCGACTATAGAAATAGCAACACCATCTTCTGTTACACAACCATATATACTGGAAACAGCGGGAAGTATTCTTGGTGATACTCATGGTGATGGAGTGATCGTATACAATAAGAGTCAGTTTGTTTCAAGCTTAGTTCCAATGACAATAGGATCAGTCAATGCATCGGATAGCGTGAAGATTTATGCTGATGAAGCTTTGGACTCCTTAGTTCTCAAACTAGGAAACTCAGCAACTTATAGTCCAAACTTGGGAAATCTTGGTCTTACAGATACGAATGTAGGAGTAAATACTTTTTGGATCACTGCTACGGATGGTAACAGTTGTGAGAGTGCAGCCACTAAATATGGTGTGGCGATCATTCGATTTACCAATTCTGCGTCGACTACTACATTCTCTAGCTCAGATCAAAATGGGACTGTATTTAAATTTACTAATCCATCAGGAAGCTCTGCTAGTTTTTCAGGACCTGCTTTGACTTCATTTGAAACAGAGGATGAATTTGAGGATCCACAAGAACCAGCATTCTCGGCTAAGTATCTACCAACAACCGCTGGAGCGGGACGCGATACACTTAAGTATACCTTAACTAATGAGGCTGGTCAAACGGCTAATTACTGGATTGCAACGCTGGTAAATAGTACAGATAGAGTTTTTGAGGATTCAAATATTGGAAGTGCAGGACTATGTGCAGACATATCATCTTTTGATTTTGAGGTACGTGATGTGGATAATGTAGACTTTGGAGGAACTGAATCAGGAACAAATGCTGATTTTTATAGTATTGGTGTTTTTCTATACGAAGATGAGACTAGATCGGATTCTTTGTCATTTGCTTTATCCGATACACCATCGATTCAAGTAAATATTCCAACTTCTAAGACAGGATGGCAATTAGATTTAGATTCATTAAAGTCTGTGTATTTGGGTGATGAAAACTACAGCATTAGACTTGATGTAGTCATGTACATCTCTGATGAGGCCACTGGAAAAATAAGTGAGTTAAGTAGTGAGTTAGTTACAGTCTTTCGCAATCCAACAGTAATTTTTCAGAATTTAACAGATGGCAATTTTTATTGTGCGGATGATGAACTTTTTGATATTGAAGTAGAAATAACATCAGAAACTGGTTCAATCACAAGAAATATTGATGATAATGGTTATGTGCTTTTCAAGTGGGATGGTGCGGAATATGATACAGTCTTGGTATCTGATACAACATCATTGCCTGCAAGATTAAGATTCGAAGATTTAAATATTAATGGAGATTCTACAGCTTACAAAATATCATATACATCTGCTGGATATACATCTGCATCATGTGCCTCCACAGTAGAGTCTACTTTTACGGTATATCCTAAACCAGATGTAAGAAATCTGACATTAACATCTGAACTCTCAAATAGAGGGGATTTAGATATGGATGGATCATACACGTTTGAATATTGTGAAGGAGATACATTTGATGGATTGAGTATTTCACTTAATGAGGGCGATAGTGTGGCTTGGTACAGAAATGCAGAACTGACAGATAGAATAGCAACAAGTGTTACCAATGGATCTAGCATTACAGCAACTAACCTATTTGGTTCAACTACAGAAGCTCAGGGTGTAGAAGATGAGACTTTTTACTACGTAATTTATGAAAATAGAAATGGTGATTTTGATGGTTGTGCATCAGATGCTGTGTCTGTGAACTATAAAGCATATCCTACGCCTGATGCACCAGTTTTGGTAAATTCTAATTCCTCAGAGATTGGAATAAATGAATTTGAATTCAATTACTGTGTTGAGAATGGAGAAGAAGCTGTATTAGAAGATTTGAATGTAGATAATGATAATGTGTTAGAAACAGCTAATGAAGATTATTACAAGCTTTATCGTTTAGATGGGTCCGACACTGTCCTTGTTGATGCTAAGCTGGATGTTCAGACTATTGTTATATCTAATTATTTATCAAAACAGATGTTGGCAGATAGTAGTGAGGTATTCTTTATGGAAAGAGTGGAAAACGATAGAACTCAAAACAGTACAATTTCAACAGAGCAGTTTGGTGGTTGTAATAGTGCCCTTACTATGATTAGAATAAATGTTTGGAATAATCCTGACGCACCAGATCAATCTCAGTTTGCTGATAATCCAAATTTGGTTACTGATGTGATTACTTACTATTTATGCGAAGGAGAGCAGTTGCCAGATATCAGTATTGCAGGACCAACAGGAATAAATGATTTTCTTTATGAGTGGTTTGATGCTGATGGTAATTTGATGACTGTAGATGATAATCAAGGAGATCGTCTAGTCGACTCTGATTTAGAATTGGCTTTTGGTGCTGGTTATAGGACGAATCCAGGAACATACTCGATGACTGTACAGTTAAATGCTAATGTACGAGATGATGCTTCTTTTACAGGATGTACATCTCCAACGACGAGAGTAGACTTGGTTGTTTTGCCTAAATCTGATATTCCCGTAATTACAGCATCTTCTTCTACGGACCAATCAATAGCTAACGAACAATTTATTTATTGTGTCGATTTTGAAACAGGTTTAGATGGAACGACAATGTTTGAAGCTACAGTAAACTATACTGCATCTGCTGGATATTCAAACAGAATTGATTGGTATAGAGTCAATGCTGCTGGAGACCCTGTTGGTAATTTGAATGCAGCTGCAACTGGTGCTTCCATTACCGCTACTGATTTGGGTATAGATGGGCTAGGAGCTGGAAGTTCAGTTTCTCAGATTTTGCACTATGGAATTGTTCACACATCTGATTTGGTGGATGGATATGAAGAGTTTGGAGGGTGTATTAGCACCACTAAGTATATTGAAATCATTGTAAGTCCAATTCCTGATCCTCAGTTTGGATTTGATGGAATAGTAGAAAATGAGGTAACCACATTTACTTTTTTCGATCAAAACAATACAGAGATAGGCACTGATGGCTTGGTTTTTTCAATTACTGATTCTGATGGAGTTGATGTTCTTGATGAGCCGTATATGGCTAGTGATTTGACTCCATTCAATTATACTTTTGTTTCTGATGGAGTTTATACCGCGACAATGACCATCACTACAGAAACTGGGTGTACTTCAAGTAGAGAACGTACCTTCAGAATTCTTAATAAAGAAGTTATTGAACGTGTAACAACATACAACTTTAATGATAATAATGGTGGTTGGTTTACAGAATTTCAGAGCATAGATGGATTATCAGGTAGCGTTGGAACCCCTGATAATAATAGCTCTTGGGAATATGGTATACCAAGCCCAAATAATGAACTAATAAATATAGATGATGAAAATGAAGATGAGGAGACAGGAGGAGGAGCATGGGTTACGAACCTTGATGGGAATTATTTAAGATCAGAAGAGTCATTTCTATATTCACCAGGTTATGATTTGACAAGGTTACAAAACCATGCAGTTCGTTTTTCTACATTTAAGAATTTGGATGGTAGTAAAGACGGTGTAGTATTTCAATTTTCAGTCGATAATGGTTTCTCATGGATAACTTTAGGTGATTTTAATGCTAATAATGAAGCTACAGGAGTAGAATGGTATGATGCAAGAAACATTTCCGCTACTCCAGGAGATAATAAGCCAGATGTAAATCAGGAGACAACTAATTATAATCCTAATAGAGTAGGTTGGTCAGATTCCGATGAAAACCCTTCATGGAAAACAAGTATACATCCTTTAAACTTCCCAGATGGAAGCGATTTAAGTAATGTTAGATTCAGATTTGCTTTAAACGCAATTGATGCTGAAAAAAGTAAAGAAGGTTTTGGTTTTGATAATTTCACACTTTATGAATTGGGAAAAACTGTTCTTATTGAGCAGTTTAGTTCCTCTGTTTCTGAAAATAGTAAAGCATTTCAGGAATCAATCGTGGCAGAAATCAATCGAAATGATGTGATGTTTATCAACTATATGACGGACTTTGCTAGTGCTGAAGGACGAGATATTTTAAATGAAAGGAATGCTGGAGGACCAGCTGCAAGAGCCGAGTATTATGAAGTAAATGCGAAAAATCAAACAGTAATAGATGGGGATGTTTTTAAAATACCTGAGAGTGGAACAATTGATTGGAAAATCAGTGATATTAATTTGAAAGAATTGGCCACTGTCAAATTTGATATTGAAAACCTGGTTGTTAATTCTACGACAGATAATACAATTAACGCATCTGTTGATTTTATTCCAAGCTATACTGATTCTGATGCTAATTTATCGTTCTTTTTTGCAGTTGTTGAGACATCAGTGAGTGTACAAGCCATTCTAGATGACACGGGAATGATGTCTTTGGGTTCATACAACGATAATGATTCCATACTGAATGTGCTTCGAGTATTAAATCCAGATCCAGCAGGATACAATTATTCTGGTGAAATAACAGAAGAAACAGATCCATTTAGCTTCTCAATGAATTGGGAAGTTACCAATGTGTATGATGTAAATAAACTTCGAATAATTGCCTTTGTCCAGAGTAACGAAAACATTTCAGAGGAAGACCCAGAGAATGAAGAGTATACAGGTAGGGTTAGGAAAGAAATTCTTCAGGCTGCTTATGTTGATGTACCTGGTCTTGGACTTGAAAATGCATTGGGACTTGGTGAACTATCCAATTTCTCTATTTATCCTAATCCGGGAGATGAGGAAGTGACTGTTGAGTTTGATGAAGTAACTAAAACAGAAGGAGAATGGGTTGTTTTTGATCAGGCTGGAAGAGAAGTGCTCAAAGGAACAGCGGGCATTGGAACAAAGCAGCTTACGATTGAGACCAAGGAGATACCTTCAGGTATCTATCTGTTCCACATGTATGGAGAAGATAACTCTAGATATGCTAAGCGATTAATTATTGTGCATTAGCGCTAATTGATATTATACAAAAATAGCCTCATCATTTGATGAGGCTATTTTTTTGATAGATCACAATTGAATTTAGATCACAATATTTACGATCTTCTTGGGAACGACAATTACCTTTCTTGCAGGCTTACCATCCATCCATTTTTTCACAATTTCGTTTTCTAATGCTTCTTTTTCAATAGTTTCTTTAGAGGCATCAGCTGGAAAACTGATCTTGACTCTCATTTTACCATTGATAGAAACAGGGTATTCAAACGAGTCTTCTTGTAGATAAGACTCAATAACCTCAGGGTAGGTCACTGAAGTCATAGAATTAGTATGACCTAATGAAGCCCAAATTTCTTCAGCAATATGTGGAGCAAATGGTGAGAGAGCAATACTCAAAGGTTCCAAAATTGCTCTTTTGTTACATTTCAAAGAATTCAATTCATTTACAGCAATCATGAATGTACTTACCGAAGTATTTAATGAAAGGCGTTCTGCATCTTCTTTTATTTTCTTCAGTGTGCCGTAAAGGATTTTATATTCCTCCTTTGTTGGCTCTTCTTCTGAAATAGTGAATTCACCCTCTTTATGAAACAAGTTCCAATACTTTCTCAGGAACTTGTAGACACCTTCTATTCCATTGGTATTCCAAGGCTTACTTTGTTCTATAGGACCAAGAAACATTTCATACATTCTCAAGGTGTCAGCGCCGTACTTTTCTATGAGATCATCAGGGTTGACCACATTGAATTTGGACTTAGACATTTTCTCTACTTCCCAACCACACTCATATTTTTCATCATCCAATATAAATTCAGCATCTGTTGCATCTATTCTTGATTTCTTAAATGCTTCAATATCTAAAATATCATCTTTGACAATATTGACATCAACATGAATAGCAGTGGTTTTATAATCATTTTTTAGTCCTTTAGAGACATACTTATTCTCCCCATTTATTCTATACGCAAGACTAGATCTGCCCTGAATCATTCCTTGGTTCACTAACTTTTTAGCAAACTCATCCACCTGAATGATTTCTCTATCAAATAAGATTTTGGTCCAGAAGCGTGAGTAAAGAAGGTGTCCCGTTGCATGTTCTGAACCACCCATATAGAAGTCTACTTCCTTCCAATATTTGAGTGCATCTTTTCCACAGAATTCACTGTCATTGTTTGGATCCATGTATCGGAAGAAATACCAGCTACTTCCAGCCCAACCCGGCATTGTAGATAATTCATATGGATGACCATTATGACTCCAGTCCTTCGCCCGCCCCAGTGGTGGATCACCGTCTTCGGTTGGTAGATACTCATCTACTGATGGAAGCTCTACTGGAAGATGCTCATCATCTACCAATTTGGATTCGCCATTTTCATAGAATACAGGAATTGGCTCACCCCAGTATCTCTGACGACCGAAAACAGCATCACGAAGTTTGAAGTTGATTTTACGCTTACCAATGGCTCTTTTTTCTACTTCCTCTATTCCTTTCTCCATGGCTTCAGCAGGAGTGAGGCCATTAAGGAAATCAGAGTTAATGATTTTCCCTGCTTTTGTAGGATCAGCTTCCGTTTCAGTAACCTGCTGAGCATCATTGATTTGAGTGATAGGAAGGTTGAATTTCTTAGCAAAATCAAAATCCCTTTGATCACCACTTGGTACGGCCATTACAGCTCCTGTTCCATATCCAGCTAGTACATAATCAGCAATCCATATTTGAATCTTTTCTCCAGAAAAAGGATGCACTGCATAGCTACCGGTAAATACGCCGGTTACGTTTTTTGCATCACTCATTCGTTCTCGTTCAGAACGATTTTTGGAGATTTTTACATACTCGTCTACTTCCTCTTTTTGATTACCTGTGGTTAGGAGTGGAGTTAAGTCACTCTCAGGAGCCAATACCATGAAAGTGACTCCATAGATAGTATCAATACGAGTGGTAAAAACAGATACTTTGTGATCCGAGTTTTCTACTTTGAAATCAATTTCAGCACCAAAAGACTTGCCAATCCAATTTCGCTGCATCTCTTTGATAGGCTCTGGCCAATCTATTTTATCGAGCCCTGATAATAATCTATCTGCATAGGCAGTGATTCTCATATTCCATTGCGGCATATTTTTCTTTACAACAGGATGACCTCCACGCTCAGAAAAGCCATCTTTCACTTCATCGTTGGACAATACTGTTCCTAGCGCAGAGCACCAATTTACAGTTGTCTCTGCCTGATAAGTAAGTCTGTATTTAAGAAGAAAGGATTGCTTTTCTTCTTCTGAATAGCTATTCCAGTCTGTAGCCGAAATGATAGGAGTATCTATATCGCAAGCAGCCTTGATATCAGTATTTCCATTTTGTGCTAGTTCATCTATCAATGATTGAATGTCCTCTGCCTTGTCAGAATCTGTATTATACCAACTATTGAATATCAGTTTGAAAATCCACTGTGTCCATTTGTAGAAAGAGGGATCACTTGTTCTTAACTCTCTAGACCAGTCGTAGGAGAAACCAAGCGATTTAAGTTGTTCTTTGTAGCGAGTAATGTTCTGGTCAGTGGTCAGTGCAGGGTGTTGGCCCGTTTGGATGGCATATTGCTCTGCTGGTAAACCAAAGCTGTCAAACCCCATGGGATGTAGGACATTGAAACCATTCAGGTTTTTAAATCTTGCAACAATATCAGAAGCAATGTAGCCTAGTGGATGACCCACATGAAGACCAGCTCCCGATGGGTAAGGGAACATATCTAGAACGTAATATTTAGGCTTTTCTGAATTGTTTGAGACAGCATACGTCTCATTATTTTTCCAGTTTTCTTGCCACTTTTTTTCAATTTCTTGAAAATTATAATCTCCCATTTTTTATGCTTAAAAATTAAGTAGGCAAAGGTATAAGATGCTATTAATAAAATGCTTTTCATTTGTGGGAAACCCTCTGGTTATTTCCCTGTCTATAGAATTAGAAAACTCAAAATAGAAAATGAAAAAAACACTAATAGCATTGCTGATTGTCTTCGCATCTAGTGAAGCGTTTACACAGACAGATAAAAATGATACCATACCTGCTCCAAACAGGAAAGAAAATGTAGAGTCTGAAAAGCCTAAAATCATATATTATCAAAGTACAGAGTCTGATAATAATAAGAGAAAAGATAGAAGGCAAGATATTAAAACACTCAGTGGCTCTATGAGTCATAGTGGCGGATTCGGGGCTTTGTCTTTCCGTAGTTCAGAATTTAGAAATGAGCCGATTGTATTAGCAGGAGTAAGAGGGGGATGGATTATAAACAGGACACTTGGAATAGGAGTAGAAGGTCATGGGATAATACCTACAGCTAAGTTTGATGATATTGTGCCAAACAGAGATGTAAATATTTTGGGTGGATACGGGGGAATGTTCTTAGAATTAATCTTCTTTTCTAATCAAGTAGTGCATGTTACATTCCCTGTTTCTGCAGGTGCTGGCTGGTTGGGGTATCAAGCAATAGCAGAGGATAATACCATGCCTGCTCTTTCTAGTAATGATATAGACGGAGATGTGTTTTGGTATGTTGAGCCTGGCGCAGATTTGGAATTCAATGTAAGTAGGAATTTTAGACTGGCATTTGGAGTAAGTAAGCGATTTACCCAAGATTTGGAATTGGAAAGTCTTAGTGGAACAATCACAAGCCCAAAAGCTTTTGATGAGCTTAACTACTTTATCACACTTAAAGTAGGTGGATTTTAATTCATAGAAATACATGAATTCGGTACTAAGGACTAAAACAAGAAAAGCCAGTGCATTGCACTGGCTTTTCTATTACAAATTGAGTTAGAAAACTTATTCTCTTATTTCCTCATACTCTTTGAAAGGGGAGGTGTTCAATGATTCCACGGCTTCTCTGAATGTTGGCCATTCATTTGTGAAATAGCCATTGACCATTTCCAATGCCTCAGCTAAGTCATCCTCGAATCTCTTGATTAACTTCTTCTCAGTTTCTCCTGGAGCGTGTGTTGCATTTCTAACATATCTGTATGCTCCGAAGTAAGAGTTGTTCACACTATTTGGAGTTCCTCTTGTAATACCTTGACGTTCATCTACTTCACCAAAAAACACATCCATCATGGAGTTCAATGTATCAATAGCTGTTTTACACAACTTCATCTGATCTTTAAAACCTTCTTTGTCTTTGTCTTTCAAATCTCCTTGAACCGACTTAGCAATTTTGATTGCTTCTTTTAATCGCTCCACAGCTTGATAGCCTAGATCATACTTCTCTTCGAGACTCTTAAGAGCGTCATACCTTCCTTGAATAGCAGCATTAGATAGTTCCATTCTAGGATCATACTTTACTTCTATGTTAGTAGAGTCTTTCTGATCCCCAAAAGTGAATCGAACTTTATAAGTACCAGGTAGTACCGTGGCTCCTCCTGGTTCTCTATTTCCTCGACGATCTCGACGACTCATTCTATTTCCACCTTTTTCATCCATGAACCAGTATGTTCTGTGAATTCCGTTTTCTTTCGGAGCTTTTTGCTTCAATGTTCTAATGATATCAGACCCTTTGAAAATTTCAACAACGACCGAATCATAAGAAATTTTCTCCTCCTTTGGTTTCATGTCGTCTTCATCCGAATCAGTAGCTTTCTTTTTCTTCTTTTTGCCTTTTGGTTCTTCCTCTTTTTCTTCTTTCTTCTCCTCAGGCTTATTAATAGAATAAGTAAGCATAGCTCCATAAGGTCTGTTCTCAGCATTGTAAAGAGCATCTCCACCAAATCGCGTTCCTGCAGCTTGCTGGTATGCAGCTACATAAGCAACAGGAGGATCATACACATTTAGAGTGCTTTTCAAAGTTGAAGCAGTGCCTTTTGCAGCTATTTCTCTTAGTGGTCTGATGTCGTCCATCACCCAGAAAGAGCGACCAAACGTCCCGATTACTAAATCATGTTCCGTAGGATGGATGACCATGTCATATGCGTTCGTAGTAGGAAAACCTTCTGTCCATTTTGTCCAGTTAGATCCTGCATCTACACTTACATATAGCCCATCATCAGTTCCTAAAAACAAGAGCTTCTTTTCAACTGGATCTTCCACGATAGAAAGTGCGTACCCAATTACATCATTGCTATCAGCTATTCTTTCCCATGTCTGTCCATAATCTTTTGTTCTGTATGCATAAGGAGTGTAATTAAATCTTCTGTAATCATTCGCTACTAACAATGCCTCACCAGCATTCTTATTAGATGCTTTTATTTGAGTGATCCAAGCTCCCTTTGCCATTTCAGGTATATTGACGGCAACATTGGTCCAGCTTTCTCCGCCATTTCTTGAAACTTGTACATTTCCATCATCTGTGCCTACCCAAAGTAATTTCTCATCTACAGAGGAAGCTTCGATAACAATGACTGTACAATAATTTTCCGCACCAGTTGCATCCATAGTCAATCCACCGCTTTCACCTTGTTTTTGCTTTTCTGGATCATTAGTAGTTAAATCTGGAGAAATAATATCCCAGTTTTGACCTCCATCGGTACTCTTGTGTACAAACTGGCTGCCGAAGTAAACCACATCTGGATTTTGCGGTTGTCTTGCCATACCCACATTCCAGTTGAATCTTAACTCTACATCACCATCAGGATAGGTAGGTCTCACAGTTTCATTATAGCCACTCTTTCTGTCATATATAGCTGCATATCCTTGCTGTGATGTGGAAATTCCATATCTCGAATCTCTTGGGTCTGGCAAAACGTCAAAACCATCGCCGAACGAAACTTCTTGCCAATAATGATTTCGAATGCCTTGTGCTTTCCATGTATAAGCTGGCCCTACCCAAGAACCATTGTCTTGCATGCCTCCATATATATTGTATGGCGTCTCATTGTCTACCGCTACATGATAGAATTGACCAACAGGCAAATTGGAAACGAACCTCCAAGTCTCCCCTCTGTCTCTTGTGATATTTAAACCTCCGTCGTTCCCATCCATCATGAAGTCAGGATTATTGGGGTGAATGTACCAAGCATGGTGATCTGGATGAACACCATTGTCTACACCGTAAGCTCCCATCAGTTGAGTAAATGATTTGCCTCCATCCACACTTACATTCACGTAAGTGAAAATACTGTACACTCTATTTTCATTCACAGGATCTACGTAAATTTCGAAATAGTAGAAAGGTCTGTTGCCTATGTCATCATTGTCATTGATCTTCTTCCATTTGAAACCACCATCATCTGATCTGTATAGCGCATTTTTCTTTGATTCTACTATCGCATAAACCACGTTTGGTCTTGATGGAGCTATGGCCAATCCAATTCGTCCTAATTCACCTTTAGGTAATCCATCTTCTTCAGTACGTTCTTCCCATGTTTCACCACCATCAAAAGTGACATATAGCCCTGATCCTTCTCCTCCAGATTTGAAGAACCAAGGATCACGTTTGTGTTCCCACATAGCTACAATAAGCTTATTGGGATTGGTAGGATCCATGATCATCTCTGCAACACCTGTTCTAATGTTATTGAAAAGGATTCTGTTCCACGTTTTACCTCCATCAGTTGTTTTATAAACGCCTCTTTCTTCATGCTCTCCCCATGGGGAACCAATAGCTCCCACATACACTATATTTGGGTCATTTGGATGCACAATGATTCTATGTATATGGCGCGTTTTTTCCAGCCCCATTTTTTTCCAAGTCTTACCTCCATCTAATGTTCTGTAGACTCCATCTCCACCATTAAGAGAGTTTCTAGGATTACCTTCACCCGTACCTACCCATACCACAGAAGGGTTGGACTGCTGAATAGCAATGGCGCCAATAGAAGCTGTACTTTGATCATTGAAAATGGGCTCCCATTTGATGCCCCCACTGGTTGATTTCCATACTCCACCTGAGGCAGAGCCTACATACATGATGTCTGGTTGATCTGTAACCACGTCGATGGATGTAATTCTCCCAGACATTCCAGCTGGTCCCACGTTTCGTGGTTTCATGTTTTTGAATGCTTCCATGTCTAGCTTTTGAGCGAAAGCGACAGACCCTAAAGCAAGCATTAGAGAGAGTAATTTGTACTTCATATCATTTTAGATTTCGATTAGAATGAGTAATTTAAGTAGGATTTATCGCTGTGGTAGATCAGTACTTGATGAATGGTGAAAAACCGTGATTCGTTTGATTCGTAATTAATAAAGATGCGTCACTTCTTTGTTTTAGCAGGATTACTCTTGGGTTCTTATGGATTCAGTCAAGAACAAACTCAAGGCTATATACTGAAGTCCATTTATTTTGGAGGGGGTAGTTTCACTGCTGATGAGTATCAAGTTCAAGAACTATATGATTTGGTAGATTCCATTCCTGAGATAAAACATTACACTATTACAGTACACAGTCATACGGATAATATAGGTGGCGCTGCTTACAACGAATGGCTTTCCAATATGAGAAGTGAGACAGTCATTGCTGAGCTGCAAAATATGGAATTCAAAGCGAATCAGATA
>JBGCFL010000071.1:0-9044 GCA_045106975.1 Ekhidna sp.
GGAAAGGCCATATATAAAGCAATAGTCTGGCAGGACAGAAGAACCGCTGGCTATTGTGATGAACTCAAAGCAAAAGATTGGGAAAAGAAGATTGGAGATAAAACGGGGCTCGTCATAGATGCCTACTTCTCAGGCACTAAAGTCAAATGGATTTTAGATCATGTAGATGGAGCGAGAGAAAAAGCAGAAAAGGGAGAGTTGGCTTTTGGTACCATAGACAGCTGGCTAGTTTGGAATCTCACGGATGGCAAAGTCCATATCACAGACGTGACCAATGCCAGCAGAACCATGCTTTTCAACATCCACACATTGGAGTGGGATCAAGAACTGCTAGACCTCATGGACATTCCTAAATCTATGTTGCCCGAGGTAAAATCGAGCAGTGAAGTGTATGGCCAAACGGGCGGAAATTTCTTAACGACTTCCATCCCTATCGCAGGGATTGCGGGAGATCAGCAAGCCGCTCTTTTTGGTCAGATGTGTGTAGAGGAAGGAATGGTAAAAAACACTTATGGCACGGGATGTTTCATTCTCACCAATACAGGATCAAAGCCTGTCAAATCAAACAATAATTTGTTAACAACTATTGCATGGCAAATAGGCAAGGAAACTACTTACGCACTGGAAGGGAGTGTTTTTATAGGAGGAGCTGTAGTGCAATGGGTACGTGATGGACTGGAATTGATCAGAAATGCAGAGGAGATTGAGCAACTAGCCAACACTGAAAAAGACAATGGCGGTGTATATCTGGTTCCTGCTTTTGTTGGCTTAGGCACTCCACATTGGGATCAGTATGCTAGAGGAATTATGATTGGCATTACCAGAGGAACAAGCAAAGGACATGTGGCTAGAGCCGCACTGGAGTCTATATGCTTTCAATCTTCTGAAGTCATAGATGCCATGGCTTCAGATGCTGGAATAGAAATAAAAGAGATCCGAGTAGATGGTGGAGCAGCTGCGAATAATTCATTGATGCAAATTCAATCGGACGTCATGCAGATCAATGTCATTCGTCCACAGGTTTTAGAAACTACCGCTTTGGGAGCAGCCTACTTTGCAGGTCTAGCCGTAGGATATTGGTCCAGCATAGAAGAGTTGAAGAGTCAATGGGCTGTTGATCGTTCTTTTGAATCTGGTAAGAAAATGGAAGAGGAAAAGAAATTTTGGAATAAAGCTGTCGATCGCTGTAAAGATTGGATTTAGTGGTTGGTTGATTAGTAAAATTGATTTGCAGATATCCAGCTAGTTATCAACTCTATCAATTAGTGATGGGAAAATTCCCCCTTACAAGGGGGGTGTGATGGCATGTGGGAAGGGAGGGGGATGTTTTGATGTTATTAATCAAGAAATGTACTTATGAAGAGAGAATTAATGCTCAAATCCTTGCGAGAGGATAAGGTTTGGGAGGTATTGGTCATAGGAGGTGGAGCGACAGGACTGGGCACAGCTGTTGAATCTACCACGAGAGGATATGACACATTGCTGCTAGAGCAAGCTGATTTTGCCAAAGGAACATCTAGCAGAAGTACCAAACTAGTACATGGAGGTGTTCGCTATTTGCAGCAAGGAGATATTTCTTTGGTCTTAGAGGCATTGCATGAGCGAGGCTTGATTCGTAGAAATGCACCTCACCTTTTCAAGAACTTGGCTTTTGTCATTCCTAACTATGAATGGTGGGATGGCCCATTTTATACCATAGGTATGAAGGTCTATGACATGATGGCAGGAAGATTTGGCTTGGGTCCTTCTGAGGGAATTACGCGAGAAGAAACAATTGACGCAATACCCAACATTAAACAGGAAGGTTTGCGCGGAGGTGTCATCTATTACGATGGTCAGTTTGATGATGCGAGACTGGCAATAAGCCTGGCTCACACAGCTTATAAAAACAATGCAACTATTCTCAACTACATCAAAGTAACAGGATTACTGAAAAGTGATGATGGATTAGTTGAAGGGGTGAAAGCAATAGACATAGAATCAGGAGAAGAATTTTCACTAAAAAGCAAGTCGGTAGTGAATGCTACGGGTGTTTTTGTAGACGATGTACTCTCTATGGACAAGTCCAATTCTAAGCAAACCACCAAAGCGAGTCAAGGAGTACATCTTGTATTGGATAAAGAGTTCATGGACGGAGATTCAGCAATCATGATCCCTAAAACCGATGATGGCAGAGTACTATTTGCAGTGCCATGGCATGGAAAAGTGATTGTAGGAACTACTGACACTTTAGTTGAGAGTGTTTCATTAGAACCTCAAGCACTGGAAGAGGAGATTAAGTTTATCCTAAAAACGGCAGGCGAGTATCTGACACGAGCTCCACAAAGATCCGATGTGAAAAGTGTATTTGCAGGACTCAGACCACTTCCCGCTGGAGATGAAGACGAGGATACAAAAGAAATTTCAAGGAATCACAAAATCATTGTTTCACTTTCAGGATTGATCACTGTGACTGGTGGTAAGTGGACAACATACCGCAAGATGGGGCAAGACATCATTGACAAGGTCGGCTTAATGCTGGGAGAAGAGCGAGAAACCATAACTCGATACATGCCTCTGCACGGATATGTGAAAAATTTCGATGTAGAAGATCATCTCCATGTTTACGGTTCGGATAGACTGGCTTTACTTCAAATGATAGAGGATCATCCAGAGCTTGGAGAGCCATTGGATGAAGCATATCCTTACCTAAAAGCCGAGATAATCTGGGCAGTGAAAGAAGAAATGGCACGTAAGATCGAAGATGTATTGGCAAGAAGAATAAGGATGCTTTTCTTAGATGCAAAAACGAGCATGAAGATCGCTCCGCAAGTAGCTGAGTTGATGGCGAAGGAACTAAATAAAGATAAGGATTGGATAGAAAAAGAAGTGGCATCTTTTAATAAACTTGCGGCTGGCTATTTACTAGATAATTGATCTATTAGCCATTCAAAAAATTAACTTCGTCTTTAACCTAATTACGCATCTCAAACCGTAATAACCTAATCATCATGAGAAAAGTACTCATTCTAGCATTTACCATTTTCACTTTGTCCGCCTTTTCACAAAGGACAAAGATCACATCCTCGTACTTGTTTGATGGAATGGAAATGAAGTCAGATTGGGGTGTGATTGTTGAGAAAAATCGCATTGTACAAGTAGCGCCAATAAGTAAACTAGGAGCAGCAGATACCACCATTCACTACAGTGATGGCACGCTCATGCCTGGGATGATAGAAGGACATTCTCATGTGCTACTCTATCCATATAATCAAACAGGGTGGAACGATCAGGTATTGAAAGAATCGCGTAGCTTAAGAGCTATCAGAGGAGGTCAAATGGCTACAAAAAACCTTATGGCAGGATTTACTACCATCAGAGATTTGGGGTCTGAAGGTGCAGGATATGCAGATGTGGCTATCAAACGAAGTATTGAAATGAGTATCATCGAAGGACCAAGAATGCTTGTTGCAGGCAGAGCGATTGTAGCTACAGGGAGTTACGGGCCAAGCGGATTTCACCCAGATTTTGAAGTGCCCTTAGGAGCTGAAGCTGCTGATGGTCAGAACTTGATTACGGTTACAAGAGATCAAATAGGTAAAGGAGCAGATTTCATAAAAGTCTATGCAGACTATCGTTGGGGGCCTAATAGAACAGCTAGACCTACCTTTTCCATAGAAGAATTGAAACTGATTGTAGAAACTGCGAGAAGCAGCGGAAGAGATGTAGTGGCTCATGCCGCAACTGCCGAGGGAATGAGAAGAGCCACACTTGCCGGAGTAAAAACCATTGAACATGGGTCAGACGCTACACCAGAAGTGCTTCAGTTGATGAAAGAAAAGGGAGTCGCTCTGTGCCCGACACTAGCAGCCACTCATGCTATCAATCAATATTTCTATGGCTGGGATGGAAAAGACCCAGAGCCTGAAGCCATTCTGAATAAGCGAAAAATGTTTGAGATGGCCATGAAAAGTGGAGTGACCATTGTAGCGGGTGGAGATGTAGGTGTATTTCCTCATGGCGAAAATGCACGTGAACTTGAAATGATGGTAGACTATGGCATGAAAAATTTAGACGTTTTAAAATCGGTCACCTCTGTCAACGCCAAAGCATTTGGACTAAAAGAATTGGGTCAAATAAAAGAAGACTATCTAGCCGATATCATTGTTGTTTCTGGTAATCCTGAAAAAGAAATCCGCTCCCTTTACAACATTGAAATGGTGATGAAAGATGGAAGAGTGATTCCAATCAATGATTAATCTCCTATAGAATATCAATTTTCAAGTACTCCCCTATTTCATAAAAAGGAGTCCAGCGCTTTCTGAAATAAATAGTTAGTGATGTGTAGATAGGTGTCTAAATAATTATCACATACTGTTTTAGTATATTAGCTATTAAACTTACTAATCAGTTATGAAGATTATCAATTGCCATATTCACACATTTACTATTGAGCATGTGCCTCATAAATTTCTTCCTTTGAGGCTTGTTAAGATCTTAAGACCAGCGATTATTAGAAAGACTTTAGGGTGGGCTATTAGAAAATTATTGCCTTTTACCGATAGAGATATTCTAGATAGGTACATCAATTTCATTGAAATAACTGCCAACAAATCGCAAGAAGCAACATTTAAACAAGTCCAAGGGTATTATCCTAGGGAAACCAAATTCATTATCCTACCAATGGATATGGAGTTCATGGAAGCAGGTAAAGTCAAAGTGAAATATGAGGATCAACTACTTGAACTAAAAAAGTTAAAGCAAAAATATTTTGATATAGTATTTCCATTCGTTGGGGTAGATCCGAGAAGAGAAAATATTCTAGATATAGTTAAAGATTATACTTCCAATCATAATTTTTCAGGAATAAAAATTTATCCTAGACTGGGGTTTTATCCAAATGATCAAAGAATGTTGGATGTGTACGATTTTGCTCAGGAAAGGAACATCCCTATTTTAAGTCATTGCTCAAGAGGAGGAGTTTATACTCGGGAAATAAAAGAGAAGATGCTACAGCATCCTATTCGTGGTTTGGTAAAAAAAATAAAGCCAAAAGAATTCTCACATTATTTTACTGAACCTCAGAATTACATTCCAATTCTTGAAAAATATCCTAACCTAAAGGTGTGTTTGGCTCACTTTGGTGGAAACTCTGAATGGGATTTGTATCTAGAAAAAGAATGGGATCCTAATAATGCAGATGAAGAGAGATCATGGCTTTCAGAAATTGTTGAAATGATGGAAAAGTATGACAATTTATATACAGATATATCTTACACCGCTTTTCATTCTGATAGATACTTTCCTTTACTTGGCGTATTCTTAGAAAATGAAAGAATAAAGGATAGAATCATGTTTGGATCTGATTACTACATGGTTGAGCGTGAAAAAATTTCAGAAAGAGAGGTGTCACTAAAAGTAAGATATGCATTAGGAGAAGATAAGTTCAGGTTGATTGCAGAGCAAAACGTTAGAAGGTTTCTCAACATTAATTAAACTCAAAACTGCACGTTACTCTTCGATTCAAACTGCTTAGGAATATCCTCTTTATTCTCACCTAAATTCTGTCTTAAATCAATTTCTATTCCTCTGGCAATTGTTGATATAGGGACGTCATTAGAAGTTCCTTCAAATGGATTTTCACCCGTCCTACCTATCCGTTCCATTGTGTGAAATATCCATGCCACCGCCGTATAAATTGGAACAGAAAGCCAAATAAATAGATCTCCTAATATGGGGTAATTAGTTGAAATCTCCCTTCCAATATCTGCAAACTGCGGCACTAGTGCTACTGGCAATAGCATTAGTAGAATCCACATGAAATTGTGATTGAGCGTAGCAAACTGACGAGGATATGGAAAGTTTTTAATTCGCTCACTTTTACCTTGATGATCGAAAAACTGTTGTAACACCGCTTCCAGTTCCAAGAATGAAAACTCCCAAATTGTCCCTGTTTCTTTCAGTTTTCTGAGATGATGAGACTGCTGATACAATAACGCTGTTTGTTTATTGTCTTTGCTAAGAGCATCTGCTAAATCATCATCATTTAAATATGGCTTCAAGTCATCTTCTAATGTACTGAGCCTTTCAGGAGGAACAATTCCCCATTCCTTATTTGTCTTGTCATTTACAGTGGTCTCCCATTGTTTTCCTACTCGCATTGCATGTCTCAGAGCAGTCATCCATGCAATGTGTCTGTAGGTCAGTGTTTTTATTTCTTGCTTAATTTCATCCTCTGAGAGTTTTTCTATTGCATGCTCATTGGTGAGCATATCTTGCAGATACATCCCAAAAGTTCTGGAAGTGTTCACAATACCTCCCCATATTTTTCGAGCTTCCCATATACGATCGTATGCTGCATTGTTTTGAAATCCAATGATGAAGGCAACTGCTGTTCCTATTAGAGCTAAAGGTGTCCAAGGAATTCTGAGCCAGGAAACGTCCAGAAAATAATACACTGAGGTCCAAACTAATATAATGGAGAACAACTTGATTGTATCAAATCGAGTCCATAAGAATAGTTCTAATGCTTTGTAGGTCCGTCTAGTGTACATGTTTATGCGTTTTTAAGTTGCTCTAGTTGATATAGACTACCTCTAAAATAACTTTCTAAATCTAGATTGGAGAAGATTGGAATTAAGATGATCCGATTAAATATCATCTATGGTCATGTACACCAAGGTCTGATTTAACAAAATGTAGGCGATCTCTCCAAAAGTGGCTGGGCCTGCAATACCGATTTTTTTCGATTCCAGATTTCCATAAAGATAGTTTAGAATGCAGTTGCATGAAAATTCTTCAGGCTTATCCAGTTGAGGCACGCTCTCGATAAAGGCTTTTTCATAATCAGCAATAGGCTTAGCCAGTACATACTTTCTTCCGACAAATAAAGGTCCATAGAAATCAACTTGACCACTGTCAGTTTTCACTTCCTTCACACATACGTTTATTTTGGCACCACCAAAATCTGCAATAAACGGAGATTTTCCATCTATTCCATTTGTATCTAAGTATTCTGCTAAGTTTCGTTTCGTTCCGTTAATCAGGCAATCTCCTGCACTGAATCCGTCTTCAAAAAACTCAAATGTATCGCTAGATGCGTCTTCCTCATGGATATTTACTATTTCCAAACTTCCCATCTTGTTGTCAGGGAGCTCCACATGTAAGGCTACTCCTTTGTTGGTAAACTCCTCACCAGACAAACCATTGAATGTTTTTGGTACATCGGTGGAATTGAGATCAAAGCCAGTAACCCAACCAACTACTGGAGAATCATAAATGCCAGGGTAAGAGGGTGCATTTAGGGCATAATCAGAGTGTATTTTTTGAAATGCAGGAAGGATCAATAGCGTGTATCCGTTATCATATCTATCTTTTGTAAAGGTGGAAATGGAATTTTCGTCATAGCTCTCTATTTTGATGTTGAGTGCTGCAGTATCCACCTCATTTACAAATATCCTATCTTGAGAAAATTCACCTTTTTCGGCGTTCATGAAATAGGGAATGGTTCCGGCTATCCAGTTGCCTTTAGGAAGTTGAGATAAAGCCCTTTCGTCCCCAGATAAAGCAAGAAACCGATTTTCCTTTATCATTTCAGTGACTTCTTCTATTGTATGTAGTTTTCTCATTGTATTCTTACTTAATTACCAATCACCAAATATCTTTTCAAGATCTTTTTTGAAAGCATTTTTATATTTACCAAAGAAGGATCTTATTTCATCAATAGCAATATCAGTCGTTTTTGTTCCAGCAGAAACTTCCTTCCTGATACGATCTATCATTAATTGGAGAGTGTATTTGTCAAATTGATATTTTCCATCAATCAGCTCTCGCCACTCTGTTCTATCTTTTGGAGGAGAAAATTGTTCCATATTCTTTTATAAGTTTTGACAAGCCGTCACTTTTCTAAATGTACGATGAAAAATATTATAATAAATAATTGGAATTACTGGTTTCTTCTGTTTTCATGTTGACCTCTTCTATGTCAGCCAAGTCAGGGATTTCCACATGACTAGCAGCTTCATTGGAAGCTTCTAAAGATAAAGGAACATAAATCGGAAAGTGTCAGAATTAAAGTCCTTCAGCCTTCTCATGGAAACAAACTTAAAATGGCAACTAACAAACACATGATCTAATGGCCACCTCATAAGCGGATATTTTGCGTGAAAAGTATTGAAAAAGCCTCTTCCGACTCTCAGGTCGAGCAAACAACTAATTCTTGCAAATAGACTAGTGGTATGGGATTAATTGTAAATTCTAAACAAGTATTATTTATACAAAACATGAATAAATAAAACCTTTTCGTTTTTGTCTCCGTACTTATTTTTCATACATTTGATGAAGATATCAAATTAGCAATAATGAAAGGTACCAATTTAGGAGAGTTTGAAGAGATCGTTTTACTCACCATTGCCTCGTTGATGGATGAAGCTTATAGTGTAAACATCGTAGACGAAATCGGCAGTGTCACTGGCCGAATGACGAAGCTCGGTGTAGTGCATGCAGTGCTCAATCGGTTAGAAGACAAAGGACTAATTACTTCAGAGCTCGGTGAACCTACTAAAGAGAGGGGAGGAAGAAGAAAACGTTTTTTTCATATTTCTCATTCAGGAAAAATTGCACTGATGAAAGCGAAGGAGCAACGAGATAAGCTGTGGAGCACTATTCCAGAAGTGGTATTTCAAGGAGTGAAATGAGCAAAGATCGATCAACACCACCACGGTGGATGGACTGGATCATTGAGCTGTATTGCAGAGCTGATGTATTAGAAGATCTTCAAGGAGATCTACATGAATACTACGCTCGAAATTTAAAAAAGGGAAGAGCGAAAGCCAATCTGATTTTCTTCATTGATGTATTTAAGTTTTGTAGACTCTACACTATTCAAAAACCCAAAATACTCAAGCAAATGACATTTTTTAACCTACTCGCAAACTACTTTAAGACATCAGCCAGAAGTTTAGTTAGAAATAGACTTTTTTCTTCTATCAATATTTTTGGCTTAGCTATTTCTATGTCTATAGGTATACTGATGATTACCTATATAAGCCAGCTTATGAACTTTG
>JBGCFL010000072.1:0-3214 GCA_045106975.1 Ekhidna sp.
AGCGGTACCATGGGAAATGGCATTGCTCATGTTTTTGCTCAAAATGGATTTAAGGTTTCTTTGATTGACATCTCTGAAACAGCTCTTGAAAAAGCGATTGCAACTATTGGTAAAAATCTGGACAGAATGGTTCAGAAAGAAAAGATTAGTGTTGCGGATAAAGATGCAGCACTGGCAAACATTAGCACATTTACTTCTACGGAAGAAGGTGTGAAAGAAGCCGATTTAGTGGTAGAAGCAGCTACAGAAAATTTTGATATTAAAAAGAAAATTTTTGAAGCGATGGATGCTCATTCTCCTGCTTCAGCAATTTTATCTACCAATACATCTTCTATTTCTATCACAAAAATAGCTGCAGCTACTAAGCGACCAGATAAAGTGATAGGGATGCATTTCATGAATCCGGTACCGGTAATGAAGTTGATTGAAGTCATTAGAGGTTATGCTACTTCTGATAAAACTACATCCACGATCATGGAAATGAGTAAGGAGTTGAAGAAGGTGCCTGTAGAGGTGAATGATTATCCAGGATTCGTTGCAAACAGAATCTTGATGCCAATGATTAATGAAGCTATCATTACACTTCATGAAGGTGTTGCTGGCGTAGAAGAAATTGACACAGTAATGAAGCTAGGAATGGCGCACCCAATGGGGCCACTTCACTTAGCCGATTTCATAGGATTAGACGTTTGTCTCTCCATCATGAATGTGCTTTATGAAGGGTTTGGAAATCCAAAATATGCACCATGTCCATTATTGGTAAATATGGTAACTGCTGGATATCTTGGAGCAAAAACTGGGGAAGGATTTTACAAATACACAGCTGGCTCTAAAGAATTAGTTGTTAGCAGTATGTTTAAGTAAAAAACAAAAAATATTTTTTTTTAAAAAGGTCGTCTCTTCTCACAGACGACCTTTTTTATTGTTATTCACAGGATTAGGCCAAAACACTAGCTTCTTGAATTTGATATCTGTACCCTTTCAAAACTCTCTTAAGATCTCCCACAATTGCCGAGCCTGTAGGCAAAGAACCTGCTCCTTTTCCGACTGACAGATGTGACCCTGAAATTTCTGTATGCACACTGATTGCATTGTTTTCATCATCTACGTTGTACAATTCATCGGTCACTTTTATGACTTCTGGCTTCACACTGCAAAGAAACTCTCCATCAATTTTCTCAACAGTCGCGACTGGCTTGATCTTTCTATTCTTTTTTGATGCGTTCCTTACATCCTTATCTGTAATAGTTCTCACACTTTCAATTTCACACATCTTCATAGAAACAATTTCCCCAAAAGAATGAAAGGCAAGAATAGACAGCTTATACGCCGCATCAGTTCCATCTACATCCAGCGCTGGATTGAGCTCAGCAAACCCAGCTTTTTGTGCATTGGCAAGCGCCTGATCAAATGACCAATTTTTCTCCTGCATTTTGGTCAAAATGTAATTAGAAGAACCATTCAAGATGCCCCTCAATCTAGTTACACTTTGATCTCTAAAATGGCTATCAATATTGTAGACAATAGGAATCCCTCCACCTACTGCGGCCTCATAAAGAAATGGCGTATCATACAATTGATGCCATTCGTTTACTTCATGTAGAGACTCTGCAATCATTTTCTTATTGGCACTAATTACAGCCTTTCCATTACTCAAAGCTTTATGAACGATATCCTTAGCTGATATTGGATCACTGATTACTTCAATGATAATATCTATAGATGGATCATTGAGCAACTCGTCTGGATCCGTTGTAAAATATAGATCATGATTGATACGTTCTAAGTCAAGTCTTTTCACGCATACTTTTTCAATCTTAACTGATGGCAAAGGATGTTTTTGCAAAATTTCAAAAACTCCTTTTCCCACTACACCGAATCCAAAAAGCCCTATTTTTCTTATCTTATTCATGGCAATTCTTTTGTTAGAATGTTAGAAACCTGTTCTGTCTCAATCAAAAATCCATCGTGTCCATAAATGGAATGGATAGTATGCAGTTCAGCATTTTTGATAGAATTTGCAAGCAATCTTTGCTCAGCAATGGGGAACAAAATATCTGATTGTATGCCAATCACAATTGCTCGAGAATGAATACGTGATAGTGCATTCTTCAATCCTCCAAAATGACGTCCTACATTGTGACTGTCCATTGCTTTTGATAAATAATAATAGCTAATTGGCGAAAATCTATCTCTAAACTTTCTTCCTTGATATTGCTGATAGCTACTTGCAGAAAAGTGGTCTACCCTGTCATCTAAATCAATTTGCGTTTCTTCAAACGTTTCATAATTACGATAAGACAATAAAGCCACTGCCCTAGCTGCTTCCAATCCTTTTTTTCGATCATCATTATCCAATGCCATTCGCTGAGTTTCATTCAGAGCTATACCCCAGGCAGAATGTTTCGCATTCGTCGCAATTGGCACTATTGTTTCAAAAAGTTCAGGTTCTTCAACAGCCCATTGCAATAACTGCTGCCCTCCCATAGAACCACCAATTCCAAGTTTGATTTTCTCAATACCCAAATGCTTTTGAAGAATTTGATGAGCCTTTACCATATCTCTGATAGTAATGAGAGGGAAATCAAAGTTTTCAGGTTGAGTACTCCCATAACACGAACCCAGTACATTGGCACAAACAATGAAAGAGTCTTCGGAATCGAAAACCTTATTATTTCCGAACAAATCCTGCCACCAATCCATTACCTCACTACTACCGGTCAAGGCGTGAAAAACCCAGATCACATTAGAACGATCTTTATTCAACTCTCCATAAGTAGAATATTGAATTTTAAGATCCTGAAGAGTGTCGCCACTCTCCAGGATCACAGTTTCGTTTACATCAAGTTCTCTTAAACTAAAGTGTTGCTTCGCTGCTTGCATATACTTGTTCAAATGCTTGTTCAAAATCTGCTTTAATGTCATCTATGTGCTCAATGCCTACAGAAATCCTTAGCAGGTTAGGCTTTACACCAGATGCTAATTGTTCTTCATCGGTTAACTGTTGATGAGTTGTAGCAGAAGGCTGAATGATGAGCGTTTTAGCATCACCAACATTTGCCAAGTGGCTTACCCATTTCAAACTATCCACCAACCCTGTTGCTTTTTCTTTTTCCCCTTTCAGCACTACAGAAAGAACGCCTCCAAAACCATTTTTCAGGTACTTTTTCGCTAAGTCATGATAGGAGCTACTTTCCAATCCTGGATAGTTAAC
>JBGCFL010000073.1:0-15924 GCA_045106975.1 Ekhidna sp.
AGGTAATGCCAACAGAATTGGTTGATAAGATCAGGAGCGCTGGACAATTCAATCAAGGCTTTGGCACGGTAGAGTACATGGCTGCTTCCTACTTGGACATGGCGTATCATTCTGTCACTGAGCCAATCACTATGAGTGGAGCTGAATTTGAAAAAGCAGCAATGGATAAAATTGGAATGATAGACGCAATCGTCACTAGGTACAGAACTGGATATTTTAGCCATGCGTTTTCAAGTCCAGAGGGTTATTCTGCTGGTTACTATAGTTATCTCAATTCAGAAGTGATGGACGCTGATGCATTTGGTGCGTTCAAAGAAAATGGCCTTTTCGACAAAGAAACTGCCAACGCTTACCGTGAACATATTCTTTCTAAAGGAGGCACTAGAGATGCCATGGAAATGTATGTCAAGTTCAGAGGCAGGGAACCAAAATTTGAAGGATTACTAGAACGACGAGGGTTTAATTAATCCTTCGACCAATTACATGAAAAAATGAGTCAGCGTGCTGACTCATTTTTTGTTTATTCCTACCATAAAAACCGCTCACGTAAAATCAGCATGCTCTGCCAACCCTTTTTGCTATGTTGATGTTTCAACCTTAATTAAAATCTAAAAGGAATGAAAAGAATACTGGTATTTGCTCTGGCGGTCTGTTCATTAGGACTCTCCTACGAACTACAAGCTCAAAAGAAAAAGAAAAAAAAAGGTGGTGACACTACCGAACAAGAAAAACCAAAAAAGAAAGGCGGCCTAAAAGAGTACTCTGAAATCATAACCGAAGATGCCATCACGGACGAAGGACTCATTACATCGCATCAGGTAGGGGATGATTTCTATTTCGAAATTTCGAAAGATTTACTAGAAAAGGAAATACTCATTGTTTCCAGAATCTCTGGTCATGTGAAAGGACTCAACTTTGGTGGTGCGGGCATGAAGTCTAGACCACAGCAGGTCATCAGGTTTCAAAAATTTGGCAACAAGCTATTGATGAGATCAGTCTCATTCAACAACGTTGCAGATGAAAATGAGCCTATCTATACCTCAGTAAAGAACAACAACTTCGAGCCAATCATAGAGTCTTTCAAACTGGAAACGATGAAAGATGACTCGTCCGCTTTTGTGATAAAAGTGAGCGACTTTTTCTCAGATGACATTCCGATGATAGGCGCTATGCGTGATTCTGAACGAAAAAGATTCAAGATCAAAGGCGTAGATAAATCACGTTCCATGATCACTTCAGTCAAATCATTTCCGCAGAACACAGAGGTACGCCATATCCTTACTTACAGAGGTGATGAACTTCCTGATAATCAATTGACAGGCACGCTTTCTATTGAGATGAATCAATCTATGATTTTGCTACCAGCAGAACCAATGGTACCACGCTATCATGATGAACGTGTAGGTTTCTTTTCATTACGTCAAATAGATTATAGTTCTGGTGAGCAAAAAGCAGCTACTAGAAGATTCATTACCAAATGGAGACTGGAACCAAGCGATTGGGATGCCTACAATAATGGCGAATTGGTAGAGCCAGTAAAACCAATTATCTACTACATAGATCCCGCAACGCCAATGGAGTGGAGAAAATACCTCAAACAAGGAGTGGAAGATTGGCAAGTGGCTTTTGAAGCAGCGGGCTTAAAGAATGCCATCATTGCCAAAGATGCGCCCACCAAAGAAGAGGACCCTGAGTGGAGTCCAGAAGATGTTCGGTATTCTGTGATCAGATACATCGCCACTGATATACAAAATGCTCAAGGACCGCATGTACATGATCCTAGAACAGGAGAGATATTGGAAAGTGATATTCTCTGGTATCACAATGTGATGAAATTGCTTAGAAACTGGTACTTCATACAAACTGCTGCTGTGAACCCTGAAGCAAGAAAAATCAAATTTGATGAAGATCTTATGGGCGAGCTCATTCGATTTGTGGCTGCTCACGAAGTAGGTCACACCTTAGGATTTCCTCACAACATGGGTTCATCTCCGGCGTACACTGTCGCTCAGTTGAGGGATAAAGCATTTACAGATACACATGGCGTTGCTCCATCTATTATGGACTATGCAAGATTTAACTACGTGGCACAACCAGAAGATGGCATTACCAATTTCTTCCCAAAAGTTGGAGAATATGATCTTTGGGTGACTCAGTATGGTTACAAACCCATTGCAGATGTGGCTAATCCAAACGATGAAGAGGATACGCTGAATGAGTGGATCAGATCAAAAGGAGATGATCCAATATATAGATATGGACGTCAGCGGAGACTTCCTGTAGATCCTACAGCTCAAACAGAAGATATTGGGGATGATTCTATGATCGCGAGTGAATTAGGAATTAGAAATCTAAAAAGAATCCTGGATCAGCTGATGGAGTGGAGTCTTGAGGAAGGCGAAAATTATGATGAGTTGGAAGAGCTTTACAGAAATGTGGTCAATCAATTCAACAGATACTCAGGACATGTAGTCTCCAATGTGGGTGGTGTATATGAGTACTACAAAACCTCTGATCAAGATGGCGCTGTATACACGCATGCGACTAAAGACAAGCAGCAGCGAGCAGTTCAGTACTTAAACGAGCAAGTATTTGCAACTCCTAGCTGGCTTATAGACGCTGAAATTCTATCAAGAATAGAACAAGATGGATTGGTCAATCGCATTAGAGGAATCCAACTGAGAGCACTAAATAGACTCACCATGGAGGACATGCTGATGAGAATGATTGAAAATGAAGCGCTCAATGGAAACGAAGCATACACCATCACCTCATTATTTACAGATATGAGAAAAGGAATTTGGGGTGAGCTTTACAATGGAAAAAAGATTGATACCTACAGAAGAAATCTTCAAAAAGAACATTTAGATCGTCTTGGCGAATTAATGAATGTAGAAGATGAGAAATATTCTAATTCGGATATTCCATCAATGGCTATGGCAACACTAACTAGGCTAGAAAAAGATGTAAAAACTGGACTTGGTAGACAAAGGGATACTAGCTCTAGATTCCACCTTCAGGATGTGCAAAAGCGAATTGATTCGCTCTTGAATCCAAGGTAAATTCAGCGATACTTTAAAACGTCATTTTGATTAACTGGACTTTTCTCTATGAAGTCGTTTTTCAAGATAACGTTTTTTTTATTCCCCAATAAGAATAGGCTATTTGTAAATTGGGAACTCTGTGATTTGCTCAAATACATCTTCACGTTTCACCCAAATAAAATGCTTCAACCCATTACTGATAGACAAATATTTTGAATCCAACACCTTATTATATTCTGAAAGCTGATTCATTACTTTTTTGTCCAGAGGAACATCGGACGCCTTACATTCCACCAAAAGAAAAACATCGCCTGACCTATCCATAACTATGATATCAGATCTTTTCTTATTCTTGAAATAAGACATGGATTGCTCCAGTTTGATCAATCCTTTTGGGTAACCAAGATGGCTTATCAGCAAATTGATAAAATGCTGTCTAACCCATTCTTCAGGTGTGAGCACCAACCACTTTTTACGTATTAAACAAAAAATTTCTGTAGGTGAGCTCTCTTTCAATCGCACATCATATTCAGGCAGCTTGAGCGGTTTCATTTTTCATTTTTACCTGAGAAAGAAATATCATTCCAATGACAAAAAAGAGTGCTAGTGCAATGGTACTATTTCTCATACTTCCCGTCACTTGCTCTACATAGCCATAAACAAAAGTCCCTATCACTATGGATAGATTATATGTCACATCATAAAAGCTAAAAAAGGAGGCCGTGTCTTTGGTCTCTTGAGGCATTAACTTAGAGTAAGTAGCTCTAGAGAGTGATTGTATTCCTCCCATTACCAAACCAACAACAGAGGCTAAAACAAAAAACTGTGGCTCTGCATTGACAAAATACGCTCCTATACATACCCCTATCCAGATCACCGTCATGGACATCAGTGAAGTCACATTTCCCAGTTTCTTAGATAGAAAAGCGAATAAGTATGATCCCCCTATAGCTACAAACTGAATCATAAGGATAGTCATGATGAGACTTCCCGTTTCCATTTTCAGTTCCTTAGAACCAAAAGTAGCTGCTAAATACATGACTGTCTGAACACCCATGTTGTAAAAGAAAAATGCCCACAAAAACTTTCGCATAGCGTTCATTTCCTTTAGCTGCATCCATACTTTTCTCAACTCCTTGTATCCACTGCTCAGCACTTCCCCATCGTTCTTTCTTGTGTTGTCTTCTTCTGGAAATTTAGATAGTGCATATAAAGAGAAGCCCATCCACCATACTCCCACGGTTAAAAAAGCGATGCGTGATGCTATTCCTGCATTAGCTACTCCAAACGTTTCAGGCATCTCAATAACCGCAAGATTGATAATCAGTAAAATGACGCCTGCTACATAACCGTAGGAATAACCCCGAGCACTTACCATGTCACGCCTATCCTCAGTGACTATTTCATTTAGGAATGCGTCGTAAAAAACCAAACTACCTGAATATCCTACACTTGCTAATACACAGCAAATGATCCCCCATTCTACATTCTCTCCTGTGAAAAAGAAAAGACCAAGACATGAAATAGACCCCAGAGACATGAAAATTTTCAAGAAAAATTTCTTCTTACCTGCATAATCTGCAATTCCCGATAGCAAAGGGAGCATAAGAGCAACCAGTAAAAAGGAAGCCGATAAAGCCCATGAATACAGCACTGAATTCACAATCTCGAAACCAAAGAAATCAATACGATCTCCTCCGTTTTCATTTACAGCCACCGATTGATAATAAATAGGGAAAATAGCCGAAGTTATGGTGAGTGAGTAAACAGAATTTGCCCAGTCATACATACACCAAGCATGTATCTTCTTTTTATCGTTTAGCATTGTTAGGTTGGTTTTGGAGAAGCCAAGATAAAACGAATAATTAAAGTCTACACCAATAATTAATCAAACTGTAAATACATGATTTTTTCAACACCTTCTGTATTTTTAACTTATGTCTCAAAAGAAAAATCAAGGCGGATACAAAATTCTCAGTCTACTATCTGAAATCGGCATAGTTACCATTGGCATTCTGATTGCCTATCAGTTGAACAACTGGAAGGAGGTTAGTTCTCTTAAAAATGCAGAGGAAAAGATGCTGCAAGAAATTAAAGCCAACTTAGAATTGGATTTAATCGATTTGAAAGGCAATAGGAATGCGCACAAAACTGCCCTATCTATCATCGATACTTTAGGAATAATAGCAGAAAATGATGTCTACAATGATGAAATTCCATTATTGATTCGACATGCGCTAAGAGATTTTGTATTTAACCCGCAGACTAGCGCTTTTGAAACTTTAAAGGCGAAAGGTGTTCATCTAATCACCAACGACAGCATCAGAATTAGAATTTTAAGACTGTATGATTTTGAATACCATACTATAGAAAAAGTGGAAGAATCATATGAACCTCATCAGTTTAGTTCCTATTACAGACACATCGTATTCAATTACTTTGACGGGTTTGACTTAAGCAATAAAGAGACTATTAAACCCATTTACCCAGGAACAAAGTGGCTATTAAATTCAGATGTGAAAAACAGACTTGACCTCACAAAGTCAGAGCACCAATTTGCATTAAGATTATATGACGGAAGTATTGCGGAAGTAATCCAATTGATTCAAACCATCCAAGAAGAAATAGAAACCGAATTTTAAGAAAAAATCTTAATCAACATCCCACTCGTTGTTCAAATGAGTGATAGCATGATGTCCTGTCAAATCAAACTGACATGGCACAATGGAAACATAGTTATTCGCTAGTGCCCATTCGTCATTGTCAGTTCCCTTGTCGTGATTTACAAAGTTGCCGAACATCCAAAAGTAGGTTCTCCCATAGGGATCTTTTCGTTCGTCAAAATCCTCTTCCCAATTGGCATTTGCTTGGCGGCATACTTTTATCCCCTTTATTGGCTCTTTCTGAAGGACTGGGAAATTCACATTTAATGCAATCCCTTTAGGAATTCCTTTATCTATCGCTTCTCTTGTTACCTTTTGAATATACTCGTCTATGTGATCCATGTTAGCATCTTCATCAAAATCGCATAAAGAAAAACCGATAGCAGGATACCCTTCCAACGCTCCTTCAATTGCAGCGCTCATCGTTCCTGAGTACAGCACACTAATAGAGCTATTGCTACCATGATTAACACCGGAAACGACAAGATCTATCTTTCTTCCTTTCAAGACATGATGCTTGCCCAGCTTTACACAATCAGCAGGTGTCCCGCTACATTCATAGGCCTCCACACCTTCAAATAGATTGCTTTTCTTAAGTCTTAAGGTATCGCCAACTGTAATAGCGTGTCCCATTCCAGACTGTGGACTATCAGGAGCGACAACCACTACTTCACCTATTAGCTTCATGTTGTCTACCAACTTTTTAATACCTCGGGAGGTGATCCCATCATCATTTGAAACTAGTATTAAGGGCTTACTCATATTATATTGAATTGTAAAAAGAGATGATTCTTATAAGGTCTCGGATGTCATCTGGATCCAACCTATTGTCCTTGACAAATTTCTTTAGCTCAGACTGCTTTTTAGTAAGAATACGATAAAGATCTTTCTTTTTTCCTCCAAAAAATTGAAGCTTTCCCTTACTGTCCAAAAAGAAGTAGTCATACACGACCACCATCCTAGACACGGTGCTACCCCAATACGCAGAATTGGCATTGGAATTTTGCTGAACTATTGACTCTCTCTGAAGCAAAGAGAGTTTTCCTTCGTAAATCAATTCGAAGAAAATAGGGATTTTATAATCATAATTTACATTGTATGGAATAGAATAAAACTGACGATAATTTTTTTGATTATCATCATAAATCTCAAAGTAGAAAACCTTCTGACTTGAATAAGATCGAGTTTTACCATCTCTAACAAGAATTAAAATATTGGTTTCGAGATCATACTTTAAGCTTCCTCTTACAGTATCTTGATTGGATGTTACCAAAAATCCTTCATGAAAGACCTGCGAAGAAAAGGTCTGCCCAAAAGAAGTGATGGACGAAATCCAAAGTAAAAGGAGAATGAGTTTTTTCATTTTAGAATGTCATGACCTAGTTTATCTCTTTTAGTTTCTAGGTATTTTTTATTGTGAGCATTTGGTGCAATTTCAATTTGAACATTCTCTACAACTTCTAAGCCATAACCGACTAGTCCTACTCTTTTCTTTGGATTATTCGATATCAACTTCATTTTAGAAATATTGAGCTTACGCAAAATCTGAGCTCCTACACCATAGTCTCTCTGATCTGACTTGAATCCAAGTTCAAGGTTTGCCTCAACAGTATCTCTCCCCTCTTCTTGCAGTTTATATGCCTTCAACTTATTCAATAAACCTATACCTCTTCCCTCTTGATTCATATATAAAACAGCTCCCTTTCCTGCCTCCTCTACCATTTGCATAGCATGGTGTAGCTGTCCTCCACAGTCACATCTACATGACCCGAAAATATCTCCAGTCACACAAGATGAATGCACTCTCACCAACACTGGCTCTCCTTCTTCCCATTCTCCTTTTACTAAGGCTAAATGCTGTTCATTTGTATTTGTTTGTCTGAATGATTTCAAAGTGAAATCTCCCCAAGCAGTAGGCATATCCACCGTAATCTCCTCCTCTACCAAAGACTCCATCTTCATACGGTATTCAATCAAATCCTTGATAGCTACCAATTTAAGATTATGCTTATCTGCAATTTTTCTTAAATCTGGGAGACGAGCCATCGTTCCGTCTTCTTTCAATATCTCCACCAATGCTCCACCTGGTTGCAAACCTGCTAGACGAGCAAAATCAACAGTAGCCTCAGTATGACCAGCCCTTCTAAGAACTCCTTCCTTTTTTGCTTTTAAAGGAAAAATATGTCCTGGCTTCCCTAAATCTTCTGGCTTAGTTGTAGGATCTACCAAAGCTTGGATAGTCTTGGAACGATCTGAAGTAGATATACCTGTTGTAGTCCCATGTCCAATCAAATCAACAGAAACAGTAAATGGTGTTTCAAAAGTTGCAGTGTTTTTACCCACCATCAGATCTAAATCCAATTCCTTACATCTATCTTCATCAATGGCCGCACAAATCAATCCCCTTCCCTCCTTGGACATGAAGTTGACAATTTCGGGAGTCACCTTTTCTGCTGCGCAAATAAAGTCTCCCTCATTTTCACGATCTTCATCGTCCACAACAACAATCACTTCACCATTTTTGATAGCCTCAATGGCTTCTTCTATTTTATCCAGCATTTATCCTACTAAAACGTTCCCTAATATTTTTGCTATATCTACACTCATCATCTTCAAATCATTAATGTCATCCAAAAGTTCATCTACTTCCTGCTCATTTTCAGCATTTTTCAATTTGTTACTTTCATCTTGAATCAGCTGCTGTAGAATGCGAAATTTCATTCGTAATATATTCGTGTAAGTTACATCCCTTAAATAATCCTTCTCTTTAGGAATAATAATTTGATGCTTGTCTGTCCAATTTTCACTTACCTCAAACTTTTGGGTGATTAAATCCACAACCGTTTGCCTTACGTCTTCATCTTCATGGTCCAATAAAGATGTTCCATCAATAATCTCCCCTGCCTTCAATTTTTCTCTGAAAACATCAACAATCTTTCTGTAAGTCTCATTCGTAAATTGAATTTCATCCGCTTCATTTAGGAAGTATTCAATCAAATTTTGATCTTGTAACTCACGTGATTGAATTTTGTTTTTCCCATAATTCACCAAAACGCGAATGCTTTCTTTCTCTTGTAATTCTATGATTTTTGCTATATCAAGACTATCCTCTAGTTTTTCTGGCTCCTGAATTGGAATTTCAGGCTCTGGCAGGTATTCCGCCTTACCTCCTTCACTTTTTCGTTTCTGAATAAGGATTTTGTTCTGCTCAGAAATGAGTACCGACTCAGAAATACCCAACAAGTCACTGCACTCTTTTAGGTAAACTGTTCGCTTTACCGGATCGGCTATTTTGGCGATACTGGATACGATATCTTTGATTACCCCCGCTTTCTTTACAGGATCATCTCCTGTTTCTCCCAACAACACTTTGGTTTTGAACCGGATAATGTCCTGAGCCTCCTCAGCTACAAAGTCTCTAAACCCGGAAGCTCCTAATGCTTTAGCATAGCTATCCGGATCTTCTCCATCTGGTAGCGCAACCGCCTTCACATTTAAGTCTCCCTCCAGTAATAGGTCAATACCTCTTAATGATGCTTTTACTCCTGCTTGATCTCCATCAAAAAGCACAGTCACATTCTCCGTGTATCTCCGGATGAGTTTCACTTGATCTTCCGTAAGTGCGGTTCCTGATGAAGAGACTACATTTTCAATACCCGCTTGGTGCATTGAAATCACATCAGTATATCCTTCTACTAAAAAACAATTATCCTCTTTTCGAATAGCGTTTTTTCCCTGATACATTCCATACAAGACTTTGCTCTTGTAGTAAAGTTCTGTTTCAGGACTATTGATGTATTTGGCAGATTTATCAGTACTCGAAAGCTTTCTTCCACCAAATGCAATCGTCTTTCCAGAAATGTTATGTATTGGGAACATAACCCTACTCCTAAAACGATCATAGGACTTATTTTCTTTATTAACAATCAGTCCTGCTTCGGCTAGGAGCTCTTTGTTGTATCCTTTTTTTACAGCTTCATTGAGCAATCCGTCCCAAATTTCTTTGGTATACCCTAGCTCAAATTTGGTAATGGTTTCCTCTGCAAATCCTCTCTCCTTGAAATAGCTGAGCCCAATTGACTTCCCCTCATCGCTTTTGTGTAGCACATCTTGAAAGTACTGACTTGCAAAGCCTAATACGATGTATAAGCTTTCCCTTTTGTTTTGAGCTTCTAGTGCCTCATCAGACTGTTCCTCTTCTACAATTTCGACACCATATTTTCCCGCTAGGTACTTGAGTGCCTCCACATAGCTAAGCCCATCAATTTCCATGATGAAAGTGATCGCGTCACCTCCTTTACCAGAACTAAAGTCTTTGAATATCCCTTTGGAGGGCACAACATAAAAAGAAGGAGTCTTCTCATTCCCAAAAGGACTTAAGGCCTTAAAACTCGATCCTGACCTTTTTAAAGTCACAAAATCTCCGATGACATCTACAATGTCAACTCGGTTTTTTATTTCATCAATAGTATTTGGGTGGATCATACAATTCTTACCTGTAAAAGTAGAGTTTCGCTACCTAATCGTGACAAGGATTAATCATAATTTAGATCATTTGAGAAAATGATGGTTTAGCAAACCAATTGTACTGCATTCATGTTCTATGCAATTAACGATTTTAACGAAAAAGAAACAGGACTCTGTTGGTCTTATAAGGACACTTTGTTCATGAATGATTTATATCTTGCAACCTGAATGGAATTGACTAAAGAAAACCTACTAAAAGCGCTTAGTGAAGTACAAGACCCAGATCTAAAAAAAGATTTGGTAACACTGGGCATGATTCAAAATATTCACATCGATGGCAATAAAGCTGCCTTCGATGTAGTGCTAACCACACCAGCTTGTCCAATGAAAGAGTTGATCAAGAAGGATTGTGAAAAGGCGATAGAAAAACATTTAGGAGAGTTGAAGCTTACTATCAATATGACATCTCATGTGACTACACAGCGAGATAATGGACCTGTACTCCCAGGTGTAAAAAACATCATAGCAGTCTCTTCTGGAAAAGGAGGAGTTGGAAAATCTACGGTTGCCGCGAATCTCGCTGTTGCTTTAGCCAAAACTGGCGCAGATGTTGGATTGATAGATGCCGATATTTATGGCCCGTCCGTTCCTACCATGTTTAACTGTGAGTTTGAACAACCAACGGTAGTTCAAGAAGATGGGAAAAATAAAATCATTCCCATTATGCAGTACGGAGTGAAGCTTTTATCCATTGGTTTTCTTACCAACAGTGAAGATGCTGTTGTTTGGAGAGGCCCTATGGCTAGTTCTGCTTTGAAACAATTCATTGGAGATGCCAAATGGGGAGACTTGGATTACCTCATCATTGACCTTCCTCCAGGAACAAGCGATATACATTTGACATTAGTACAATCAGTCCCCGTTACTGGTGCTTTAGTAGTCACTACCCCTCAAAAAGTAGCTCTTGCTGATGCTCAAAAGGGATTGTCTATGTTTAAGCAAAAGCAAATCAACGTACCTGTATTAGGGGTGGTGGAGAACATGGCATGGTTTACACCAGCAGAGCTTCCTGATAATAAATATTATATATTTGGAGAAAATGGAGCTAAAGGCTTTGCCGAAAAGAATGGTGTTGAGCTGCTAGGACAAATACCTATAGTTCAAGCTATTAGAGAAAGTGGAGACAGTGGTTTTCCTGTAGTAATGAAAGAGGGTGAAGTTTCAGATGCTTTTATGCAACTTGCAGAAAGTGTAGCGCAACAGATAGCCATTCGAAATGCTTCGAAGGCAGAGACTAAAAAAGTAGAAATAACCGTTTAGTATGTCAGAGCTAGTAGAACGAGTAGAAAAAGCATTGAACAATATCCGTCCTTACTTAGAGGCAGATGGAGGAGATGTGAAAGTATTAGGGGTAGACGAGGACTTGAATGTACAACTTGAGCTGCTAGGAAACTGTGGCTCTTGTCCCATGTCTGCAATGACTTTAAAGGCGGGTGTGGAAGAAGCGATAAAAAGAGAAGTCCCTGAAATAAAAGGAGTACATGCAGTTAATATTACAGCACCTGACGACCCCAACGCAAAGCTTCCTTTCGCTGTTTAATTCCATGCGAATAGGATTACTTTTTATCTTATTCCTAACTACGCAAAGCTTACTTGCGCAAGAAAGATGCGCAACCATTGCCCCAGCAACTGGCGAATTTGAAAATTGGGTTGAAAAAAAAATACAAGAAAAAAAGCTTCAACAGAGTCAAAACAGAATAAACAAGCCCCCTGTTTACGAGATTCCTATCGTAATACATGTATTACATAGAGGTGAGGTTATTGGCGAAGGGATAAATCTTTCCAATGAAAGAATCAAAGGTCAAATTGATTCATTGAATGCCGATTTTAGAAGAACTAATGCTGATGCAATCAATACACCGGCTGTATTTCAGTCAGTAGCCGCAGATGTAGAAATACAGTTTGTTTTGGCAAAGCAAGATCCCAGTGGTAATCCAACTAGTGGAATTATAAGAAAAGTAGGCGAAAGAAATTCCTACAGTCCTAATTCACACACAGACAATCTTCGATCTGAAAGTTACTGGCCTCCTGAAAACTACCTGAACATTTATGTCGTTGATCTCATTTCCTTCTTAGGTTTTGCTTCTTTTCCAAATACCTCACTACAGGGTATCTCGTTTGGAAATGATGATAATTTATTCGATGGTGTGCTTATTGATTATCAGTATTTTGGGGTTAATCCTGAAGCTTCCTCTTTTGAAAGCTATGGAAGAACATTAACTCATGAAATGGGTCACTTTTTAGGCTTAAGACATATCTGGGGAGATGGTGGCTGTGGTGTCGATGATTTTGTAAACGACACGCCTCCTGCAGACAATGACAATGGTGGACTAGATTCTCCATGTACCTTCCCTAATCTAGATGATGGTACGGTATGTGAAACAGATGAAATGTTTCAAAACTACATGGACTATACAGACGATATCTGCATGAATCTTTTCACAAGCGGTCAGAAGACAAGAATGAGAACAGTAATGGAAAATTCTCCTCGAAGAGTTTCATTAACTACTTCTCTAGGTCTAACCGAGCCAACACGTTTTGAAAATGATTTAGCTATCACAAAAATCATCTCTCCAAAATTTGCCGAGTGTGAGCAAGAAGTAATTCCTGAATTTGAAGTGAGTAACTATGGCACGAATGAAGTCACTTCATTTGAAGCGTCAATAAATATCGATGGGCAATTAGTAAACACCGCTCGGTATACCACATCACTTCTCCCTTTAGAAAATCAAATCTTTTCATTCCCTCCACAGGATTTACCCTCCACCCCGTTTCAAATAGAGATTAATAGTGCTAATGAAGCAACAGATGGTAATGAAGATAACAATCAGCTATCAAAAATTATCTCATTCACCAATTCAGTAGGCCTACCTTACTATGAAAATTTTGAAAGTTCTAATACTATTTTAGGCAGAACTGGTAGCACCAAGCCATGGGAAGTTCAAATAGCTCCAAACGAATCGGCAGGAAATCAAGCTTTGAAATTTAAAGCGTTTCAAAATACAACTTCAATTGGAGATGAGACGATGATTAAAACACCCATTTTCAATCTGAGTGGATTCACTTCTGCTGAGCTCAATTTCAGCTATTCACACGCTGCGTTAACGAATGGCTTTTGGGATGGCTTGGCTGTAAAGGTAAGTACTGATTGCGGGCAGACCTTCGAAGGCAACCAACTGTTTTCAAGATTCGGCAATAGCCTAAGCGCTAACAAAGAAAGCTCAAGTTCTTATATCCCTTCAGGACAAAATGATTGGCAAAATGCTAGTATAAACATTACTTCATATGCAGGAATGGACGGTGTTCAATTTGCCTTTGTAGGAGTAAATGGGAGTGGGAATAATATATACCTAGATGATATTGAAGTCATTCAAACTGATTTAAATGAAAACGACATAAGTCCTATTGATATTCAGGCACCTCTAGTAACCTGTAAAGATGAGACATTCATTTCATTTCAAGTCAGGAACGTTGGCTTTCAAAATATTTCGTCTTTTCAAGCAGAATACACCATTAATAACACTCTGATTGACAGCACGTTCTCTGGATTGAGTATTGGCTCTGGCCAATTTCAGACATTTAGAATAGTAGCAGAAAACTTGATTGATGGAGAAAATACAATCAATCTTAAAACTACTCTTGTAAATAATCAAGCAGATGACGCTAACATAGGAGACTCTCTCAATGTGACCATTATAAAAAACACAGACTCAAACGAATTTCCATTGAAAGTTAACTTTGAAACAGCTGATGACTGGTCACTTGCAAGCATCAATAGCCAGCTATGGCAAAGAACTTCTGTCAATGGTAACAGTTTGCTTAAAGCTGAAGCCTTTGACTCTGTAGACATTACTTCTCAAAGTTGGTTTGTGAGTCCTGTTCTTTCTGCAGGAGGACTAGATAGTGCTGGACTATATTTTAGAGCTTCATACGCTTCCAGACAAGGGTTCAATGATCAGTTAGAAGTACGTATATCCGTAGATTGTGGAGAGAGTTATGGATCACCCATCCTAATTGCCAATTCTGATTCATTAGCCAGTTTTCAAACCTCTACCAATTGGCAGCCGACTTCCGACAATGACTGGAAAGAATACAGGCTAGATCTATCCACCTACCTGCCATTTAGGGAAAACATTCGAATTGCATTTGTATTCACTAATGGAGGGGGTAACAACCTGTACATTGATGACATCTCTATCCGTTCCAATGAGGAACCAGTCTATAAAAATACATTTAGAGCCTTTCCCAACCCTGCCACAACTAATTTCAATGTAGGTCTCAATTTGAATAAAAAAGAAAAGGTGGTCATTCAGCTGATGGATATGACAGGGAAAATTATCTTTGAAGATTCTATTGATAATGCACTTAATCAAATACGCACCTACTCAGACTCATCTTTGAGTGGATTATATTTCATCAGAGTGATCGGAGAAGATTTTGTCTCTTCTCAAAAAATATTCTTCAATCGAAATTAAATTTGGGCTAACCTAATCTAAAAAATATGTCATTCTGGAAACCAGCAAGCATTAAAGATTTCCTCATTCATTTGGCAGTGATATTGGGTACTGCATTTTTAGTAGTAGTCATTGTATTCTACGTCTGGCTACCCATCTCTACCAATCACGGAGAATCAATTACTGTTCCCGACGTTAAAGGAATGACTTTAGATGAGTTAGATGACTTTTTAGAAAAAAGAGACCTTCGTTTTGAAGTCACACCTGACTCTAGCTACTCTCCCGATTTTCCTCCATTGGCAGTTCTTAGACAAGTTCCTAAACCTAACGCCAAAGTAAAAGAAAATAGAAAAATCTACGTTACCATCAATGCAGAGACACCCCCTCTAGTAAAGATGCCCCGATTGGAAGACGCATCTTTAAAGGCGGCACAAATGACATTAAAATCATATGATTTGAAGTTGGGTAATATAAAATATGTATCTGATGCCATTTTTGGTGTTGTTCACGAAGGCAGAATGAATGGCAGAGAAGTTTTAGAAGGTGAAAAAGTACCAAAGGGATCTACCATCGATCTAATAGTTGGAGACGGTAGAGGCAATACAGTATTCCAATCTCCAATGCTACTAGGGCTTGATCAAGAAGAAGCTGAATTTGTCATAATAGGATCTGGACTAAAAGTGGGGAAAATACAAAATACAGGAAAGACAATGGCGGGTTTTTATGCTCTGGACACTGCAGGAAGGGAAGTAATAGAATATAGAGCCATTTCTCCAGGCACCATTCAGCAGCAGTATCCACGACCTGAGAGAATCTTACGAATCGGAGATCCAGTAGACCTTTGGATTTACATGCCTGATTCAGTGAGTAATTCAGAAACCATTCTTGATAATCAATGAGAATCATATCTGCGATAACGCTTTTCCTATTATCGCAGCTAGCTTTTGCACAGCTAGTTGTAAAGCCCATTTTATCTCAAAATAATAAATCAGCGCCTAGTACTCACCAATTCAGACAAGTTGAACCTGCTACACTTCCATTTTGGGATGATTTTTCCATATCTAATACCAATGTTGATTCTGTTAGAATTTGGGGAAATAATACCACCTCTCAGTGGGACTATGAAAAAAGTAAAAATGTATTTGTCAATACTTCTTTAGCCATTAATCCCCCCACCTATAAGGTAGTTACTTTTGATGGGTTGGATGCTAATGGAGCCTTTCATCAAAATGACAC
>JBGCFL010000074.1:0-30866 GCA_045106975.1 Ekhidna sp.
ATCTCCTAGCTTACCTGCAATCATAGGTGTAATAACCAATATTATTCCTTGAGCAATAAAGAGAAAAAGAGTAAGATCTGTGAACTCATATTTCTCCAAAAGCTTTGGTTGATAATTATAATAGGCAATCCAACCAATGATAACAGAGGCATAAAGTGCTGTTAAAGCTGCAAGTTGTTTCCAAAGAATTTTTCCTTCAGACATGATTATTCAGTTTTAGATTTTTAGCTTATTTCAAATATACAATTAACCATACGAGATAAGTTGGTCAATTGGATTTCATAATTGAGAAAATAGTCCGTTAACTGATTAAATTTGCGCCCTTAATTTTCATAAGAAAGCAACACGATCAATGAGCATTTCGGCACAATACGACTCAACTCAAGTAGAAGATAAATGGTATCAATATTGGTTGGATCAAGACTTTTTCCATGCAACACCAAAGACAGGAAAAGAGGCTTACACTATAGTCATTCCTCCTCCAAACGTAACTGGTGTATTACACATGGGCCACATGCTCAATAACACCATTCAAGACGTCCTAATAAGAAAAGCTCGAATGGAAGGAAAGGAAGCTTGCTGGGTGCCAGGAACTGATCACGCCTCTATTGCTACAGAGGCAAAAGTGGTAAAAATGCTTCGCGAGAAAGGAATAAAGAAAAGTGATCTGTCTCGTGATGAATTTATGAAGCACGCTTGGGAATGGAAAGAGAAGTACGGCGGAATCATATTGGAACAGCTTAAGAAATTGGGCGCTTCGTGCGATTGGGAAAGAACTGGATTTACTATGGATCCCAACTACCATGATGCTGTTATCAAACAGTTCATTGATCTATACAATAAAGGGTATATATACAGAGGTCTTAGAATGGTCAACTGGGATACAGAAGCTCAGACCACTATTTCCAACGAAGAAGTAATTCATAAAGAAGATGGCGAAAAGGCTACTCTTTACTTTGTGAAATATCAAATGAAGGACTCTGATGAAACAGTAACCATAGCAACAGTTCGTCCTGAAACGATTCTTGGAGATGCTGCAATCGCGGTAAATCCTTCAGATGAACGATTCAAACACTTAATTGGTAAAAAAGCACTAGTGCCTTTTATCAATCGTGAAATTCCAATTATTGGTGATGATTATGTAGAATTAGACTTTGGTACAGGTTGTTTGAAAGTCACTCCTGCTCATGATCCCAATGACTATGAAATAGGTAAACGTCACAGTTTAGAAGTGATTGACACCATCAACCTCGATGGGACTTTGAATGAAAAATGTGAGGTAGATAAATATGTTGGCCTTGATCGCTTCAAGGTTCGTAAAATGATCGTCAAAGATTTAGCGGCTGCTAATGTTTTAATAAAAGAAGAAGAATTCATTACCAAAATAGGTAGATCGGAGAGAACCAATTCTGTTGTAGAGCCCAAGTTATCTCTACAGTGGTTCATCAATATGAAAGACATCTCTAAGAAGGCACACAGTGCTGTAATGGATGATGAGGTTCAATTATTTCCTGCAAAATTTAAGAACACCTACAATCACTGGATGGAGAATGTACGCGACTGGTGTATTTCTCGTCAGTTGTGGTGGGGACAGAGAATACCTGCATACTATTTTGGTGAAGGAGAAAATGATTTCGTTGTTGCATCATCTGCGGAAGAAGCTCTAGCTCTAGCAAAAGAAAAATCTGGCAATTCGAATCTGCATGCTAATGATTTAAAACAAGATGAAGATGTCTTGGATACTTGGGCGTCTTCCAACTTATGGCCCATTGCTACATTTGATGGCTTCAATGACAAGTGTTTTGATGCAAAGACTGGAAAGATTGATCGATCAAAAAATCCAGACTTAGACTTTTTCTATCCCACTCAAACCTTGGTGACAGCTCCAGAAATTCTCTTTTTCTGGGTAGCTAGAATGATAATCGCTGGATATGAATATATGGACGAAAAGCCATTCGAAAATGTATACCTCACAGGTATTGTCCGTGATAAAAAGCGACGAAAAATGTCTAAATCATTAGGCAACTCTCCAGATCCTTTGGATTTAATAAAGCAGTATGGAGCTGATGGTGTACGAACAGGAATGCTGTTCAGTTCTCCTGCTGGAAACGATTTACTGTTTGATGAGAAATTGGTTGAGCAAGGAAGAAACTTCTCCAATAAGGTTTGGAATGCGTTTCGTTTAGTTCAGGGATGGGAAACAGTAGATACTGAGCAGCCTAAGGTTAATTACCAAGCTATTAATTGGTTTGAAAGCAAGCTAAATAAGGCTTTAACAGAATTGGAAGATCATTTCTCCAAGTTCCGTATGTCTGATGCTTTAATGACATCCTACAAATTGATTTGGAATGACTTCTGTAGTTGGTACCTGGAATGGATCAAGCCTGAATATGGCCAACCAATTGATAAGAAAACGTACGAAGCGACTGTTGAACTTTTCGAAAAGGTACTAAAGCTGCTGCATCCATTTATGCCATTTATTACAGAAGAACTTTGGCATGAATTGAAAGACAGAAAAGATGGTGAAGCGATCATAGTGGCAGAGTGGCCAAAAGCGGAGAGTTTTGATGACGCAAGCTTAAAAGAAGCTGATCTACTGTTTGAGATTACTTCCAGCATTCGGAATCTACGAAACTCGAAAGGTATGTCACCTAAAGAAGAATTGGTCTTGACCACCGATTCTAATGCGATTGCCACGATTGGAGAATCACTTCAAAAATTAGGCAATCTATCATCTATTGTTTCAGGCGACAAACCTGAGAATGCTTTCAGTTTTGTTGTTGGCTCTGATGAATTCTTTATTCCAGCAACAGAGAACATTGACATGGAAGCTGAAAAGAAGAAAATGGAGGAGGAACTGAAGTATGCCATTGGCTTTAAAACGTCAGTTGAGAAGAAACTCTCCAATGAACGCTTTGTAGCAGGGGCTCCTGAACAAGTAGTAGCTGCCGAGCGCAAAAAACTAGCTGACGCTGAAGCGAAGATTAAGACATTGGAAGAGAGTTTGAAAGGGATGTAAGGTTTGATCAATTGATAATTCAATTCACTACTCATTTCTCTTCGACATTATTTTCTACCTCATAATCATTCTAATAGCTGCCTTCCTCCTTAACCAAATAGTTGTAATTGATAGTTACGTGCACGGATCATTTTAATAATGCTTCTACTATTTAGCTTCCTGATTATCAAATAATTAGCAATCAGAAGAAAGGAAGGCTCAAAATAAATCTCAAGGCAACCTTGATAAAAAACTGATTAATCCTTTGAAAAAAGGGTAAATATTGTTTTTTTACTTAAAATTTAATTTAAAAGGAAAAATGAAAAAACTACTCGCAATCGCACTACTTGTCACTGCAGGATTCGCATCACAAGCTGCTACATCATCTTACTTTGTTGATGATTCAAAAATTGAAAGCGTATTAGAAGCATCTGAAACAGTTGTTTTTAGCACTGAGAATTTGAGTTTTGATCAAAGTGTTCTTAAAACAAATGCAGGTGATGACAAAATCATCGCTTTGGTACTTAATTATTTTGTTGGATGGATTGGTATCCACAGACTATACCTAGGAGGTAAGGGTGGCCTAGTCTTAACTTACTTCATTACTTGCGGAGGTATCTTCGGGATTGTTCCTTTGGTGGATTTCTTTGTGATTCTACTTGGAGACTTTGATTCCTACATTGGCAATGATAAATTTATTGTTTGGGCAGGATAAGTTCAACACTAATATAAATTCAAGAAAAGGCTACTTAGGTAGCCTTTTCTGTTTTTAAATCATTTGACCTTCTTTAGAAACCGTTTTTTTATAACGCTTGTCAATTCAGCGTTTTTTCTGTGAGCCAACTCCCCGGCATGTCTTGCTCCTCCTAAGTTGAATGTATATAATCCCGCGGCTCCTGTAAGCGTCCCTGAGAAGATATATCCTTCTACTAGACTATAGACCATAAAGCTTCCTATTGCTGCTTGTATGACACCTGAAGTAGCCCCTTTCCAGAAATAGCCAGCATACCATTGACCAAGTCCTGGAATGATTGATAAATTTTCTGCCTTATCCGAATTTTTAGGCTTTAGCTTATCAGGTAAAATCTGTTCTACTTCCTGATCACTAAATTCAAATACTTCTCCATTGGATAATAGTTCTCTTGCTTCTTCCCAGTGCAGTTGATCCACACTCACAAGAACTTGAAGTAGACTGATTGCTAGTGTATCGTTGTATTGATTCCCTGCAAGTTTTTGTAACTCCAGATTCGACTTACTCAACTCGTTTGATAAATAATAAGTAAGCGATTTTTCATACCCTACTCTTGCTTTCACACTATCACTCCTTACATATTTGATACGAGATATAGTTGAAATGGCATCATCATACTGAGCTAGACTTTTATAGCATAAATACTTTGCAAAGAGCAGTTCATTGCGTTCTTTGATATTTTCGGATTTGAAAACATCAAATTCATACATTACAGCAGCATCCAAAAATTGTTTATTCTCGTAAAGCTGCTGAGCAGTCATCTGTGCTTTAGTCAAAAATGACGCGCAGAGGAATATGCATATTGAGCAATATATTTTCATTGATTTGATTGTTCTTTTCCAAATTGGAGACTTTCACAGCTAAAACACTTCCCCAAATATTGGATACATAAGTAATAGATAAGAGTGACCCAAAAATGATGAATCGCGGATCTCTAACCCCATCTTTTCGATAAGCTTCCAATGTCTGTGCTGTGAAAATTCCTGCTACTAATAATGTCGCTATTCCCTCTCCTGGCTTTCCTATATAAAACCTACCGGCTCCTGGAACAATACTGGAAAGTAGACCTGCTACGAACGGTGATTTTGGTTTAATTTCAGCAAGCTCCTTTTTACTTAGCGACAGAACCTCTTCATAAGGAGTAAGCTGATAGTAATTACCAAATGACTGCTCTAATCTTTCAAACTCAGATACATCTCTTTGAAGAAGAGCTATACCTGCTTGCTGTAATTGAGAGGTTCCTTGATAAAGTTTATTTTCAGGTGAATAAGTTTCCAAAATAGAAAGTGCTTTCTCATAGCTTCCTTGGTATGAGTGCTGAAATGAACTTAAAAGGCGTGCTTGGTCCCAGAACATTACCCCTTTCTTAACCCTACTAAAATAAAATATAGAGGAATCAATATTTTCTAAATTGTATTGAAAAAGTCCATTGTAATAATTTGTGTAATTAGACGATGGAAAAGGTTTCAAAAAATGGACTCCCTCCTTCCATAATTGTTCTTTTTTTAGATGCTTTAAGAACTCAATATTAATTGAATCCAGTTCTTTCACATTTACGGATTGTGCACCGAGCACATAAGAACAAGTTATGAATATTACAATACAAAAACTTTTCATTTCTGATACCAAATGGATGGATCTGAAATACGACCTACCTCATCCAACCTTACTGGCATAACATGGAGTTGAGAAAGTCGGTTGCACCTTGTTAGTCTATCGTATGTAACAAATAGTCCTTTGATCATTCCATAATTCTCAAATGAGTGCTGACCAAAGTTGGAACAAGACTCTTGGTAGATGCAATCATTAATTATCTGATCTGTAATGGCTCTATTGTATACTTTAAGAAGTCCCTTAAATTGAGTCTCCTCACTATCTATTTTTGCCCCCTCACTAACATGATTGACCAGAAGTTCAAAATCAGATGTAGATTGACTAAAACCAAAAAAGGAAGATGTCAGCAGCGAAAGTAGAATGAAATACTTCATCATTTAATCACCTTAGCATTTGAAGGAATTTGATACCCCTGTAAAGACGGATCTACTTCTGAATCAAATTTGAAATTTGAATACTGTGTTTTACTAATAAGTGAGTCAGCCTCTACGTATTCTATTTCAGTTATTGATTTAGGGAAATCGATGTAATCGTTAATCAATTCATAATCATAGAAAAAGGTTTTTCTTAAATAATCTCCTTTCCTTGATTTATGCCCCATAAATACTGGCAATCCACTTCTGTGAACCAATTCTATACGATCCACATTGTTTTCAAAGCCCTTTGGTGATGCCCATTCTGTAATAATTAAACCATTATCGACTTTGGAGTCCATCAATTTAAATCCAAGCTCAGAAAGACCCATGCTCTCAGTATTACCCTTCAAAAAGAAGAAAAAATTACTATTAGAGGTACCTATGTGATAATTCACACTTTGAATGATCGTATTCTCCCTTTCATTATAAATTTTGATTTCACCGTCTAAGTTGTTAAACACAACCGTCTCAAGGGGCGCATCATATTTAGTCATCATGTCACCATTTTCTTTAAAGAGAATGGTTGCTTTGGACTCTATCGTTTTTCCTTTAGCATTCACTCTTCTAGTCATATCGAAAGAAGTATACTCTGCTTGCTGAACTATAAGTCCAATAAAAAATAGCGTAATCGTTTTTATCAAAACCCTTTAATTGTTTTTTGGATAAAGTAAAATTATATCAAATTGATTCCTATTCATCAGTCTACCAACTTCTTTTGCTCCGTTTTAAGCTAAAAAAGAACAAATCAGATTTACATTTAGCCAAAGACTACTCTTTCATTTTTTTCAATTCCTCCTCTATCCTAGATAAGCGCTCATCTGTCTCACTGGGAGCAGGAATGTATTCACTCGCAATTCCTGTTATTTTAAATAGCTTAACGATAGACTCAAGCTTTATTTTCTTTTGATCAAATTGAATATCATCCGCTTTTAACGCTACTTCATTATCTTCTAGGAGAGTTATTCTTCGAATAATTAGTTCTTTGGCTGTCATTATTACAACTAAACGATTCTGTAACTGATTAACCTCTTTCTTATAAATCTCATTAGCATAAAGTATGTCTCCGTGCCTAACTCCATGACTTCCCACAACCATTTCCATTCCATTCATTTCAAACGCTATTTCCGGTCGTTTTTTTAAAACTGGAAACCCAATAAATTCTAGATTGTCTAAATAATTTCTATCATCATGATGAACTACAAAATCTAAATAACCATCTACTCTAACCAAATTCACAGAAAAATCTGCTTTTGAAATCGCTCTCCCTTTTAATTGATGCACTTCATCTAATTTTTCGTTCAAGCTATCAAACTTGAAAATCTCTGAGATGGTAAGTTTTTTAGTCAGCAATGCGTCAATGGAAATGCCAAAATAATTAGCCATAGAAATGAGCATTTCTATTTTGGGCTCAGATCTACCTTCCTCATAAGCACCTACGCTTGCACGTGCCAAATTGAATATTTGAGAAAAATCCGCTTGACTAAGCTTTTTAGCTTGTCTAATTTTCTTAATATTTTCACCAACGTAAGAAAGATTATTTCTATTTTTTTTAGCCATGCCAAAACTTTTAGCTAATTGCTCCGTAAAAGTATTCAAATTTGTTAAAAGAGTCGAACAAACTAAATTCGAAGTTGGACACAAAAAACACAATCAATGAACTCATATTTTGAAAAAGTAAAAGAATACCTTCTAGAGTTAAATTTCACAATAGTACAAGAAGACGAATCTGATGGCGTATTTGTTGTAGACAAAGAAGAAGAAGGCATGAAGAATGTCGTTCTTATCGTAGCAGACCCAATGGTGATCGTAGAACAATTCATATTTGAAATTGGAAACTCTGAAGGGGATGCACACAGGAAATTATTACAAAAAAATCGAGATATCATTCATGGCGCTTTCGCTCTTGATGAATCTGGTAAAAAGGTTTTCTTCAGAAATACACACGAATGCGAGAATTTAGACTTAAACGAGATAGAAGCAACACTCAATTCTCTAGCACTCTTACTCAGTGAGTATGCAGATGAAATCATCAAATTAAGCAAGTAAAATATCAAACAATAAAAATATAATACGATGGGAATATTTAAACGATTATTTAAAGTAGGTGAATCAGAAGCTCATTCAGCCATTGACAAAATGGAGAATCCAATAAAAATGACTGAACACGGCATCCGAGATCTAAAGAAAGACTTAGATCAAGCATTAAAAGCCTTGGCAGAAGTAAAAGCAATGGCAATCAGGTCCAAAAACGATGTACAAACACATCAATCAAAAGCCAATGACTATGAAAGCAAGGCAATGCAATTGTTGAAAAAAGCGCAAGCTGGTGAAATAGAAGCAGCTGATGCCGACAGGTTAGCAGGAGAAGCATTAGCTAAAAAAGAGAGTTTTGCTCAAGATGCCAACAAGGCAAAAGCAGACATGGAAAGATTTGATGGAAATGTCGCTCAGCTTAACGGAAAGGTCAAAAAATTAAAGTCTGACATCAGCACGTTTGAAAATGAACTAAGAACATTGAAAGCGAGAGTGAAGGTGAGTGAAGCAACCACCAAAGTCAACAAACATATGGCTCAAATAGATTCTAGCAGCACAGTGGCTATGCTAGAGCGAATGAAAGACAAGGTGGCTCAACAAGAAGCACTTGCAGAAGCATATGGAGAAGTTGCTGGAGAAGACAAGTCATTGGATAATGAAATTGACAGTGCTCTTGGAGGGAGCGACTCAGCAAAAGCTTCAGACGAACTTGCTGCTATGAAGGCAAAACTTGGAATGGACAAGTAATGCTACTCTCTGATACCATAAAGGCCGCTTTGCTTCTTATTGCAGCGGTCTTTCTTTTTGGATTTATTTTCAGCTTTCTGTTCAAAGTTGGAATCATTCTTCTCATGATTTTAGGTGCGTTATATTTAATCAAAAAAATATTTATTGAATAACTATGTTTAGCAATCCATTTAAAAAGAAAAAAGAGGTAGAATATGACGTCACTAATTTGAGTGTTAGGGATCTCAATACAGGCTTCATATTTGATTATGATATGAAATCATGGGCCGTAGAAGAAACATATGAGTATGATTGGGGAAACAATAATTTCTCCAAAGAATACAAAGTAAACAGTGGCGATGATGTCGCCTTTTTAAGTGTAGAAGATGATGGCAATATCAACATGAGCATGGTAAAGTCAATCAAGATGCGAACTATAGAAGAAGATATCGCTGATGAAATCTCTAAAAATCAGAAACCTCCTAAAACGATTCATTACGAAAAGGAATCCTATTTTTTAGAAAATGATTCTGCGGGGTATTTCAGAGATACGACCAAAAAGACGGAAGACTGGGAAGAATTAATTACCTGGGAATATTATAACGAAACAGAAGAAAAGGTCGTATGCTTTACGCAATGGGATGAACATAATATAGACGCATCTGCAGGACTCGTAATAAAAGAACATCAAATTTCAGATATCATTCCTGGAGGAAAGTAATTCCCCTTTATATTGATAATTTTAAGTGTGAAACGCTTCGCTTTTCAATTAACATAGATCTAAATAATGAAAAAAGTAACTCCATTATTCTTCACATTAGCTCTTTTCTTAAGCTCATGCGGTGGTTCTTCTTACAAAAAAAGTCCTCTAGATGAACTCGTTAGAGATTTGCCTCGTGATGAAGTGTTCTCCGTGATACTTTATGACATGGATCAAAAAGGAAATTTTTCTAGCTCTTATTATCATCAGTATCAACTGATTAGAGAAATAGAAGGTGAAGTAAGTGAGAGCATCATTGATTGGAAAGAGGTCAGTGAAGATGAGTTTACTAAAAATATTGATAACATGGGGATGGAAATAGTGGCCAGAGACTCTACTGGAACGCTACACAAAACTGCAGCTCCTCCTGGTTACAATAATTATGTAGGCAACTCAAAATACGGACGTTGGGAAAGTAGAGGAGGATCTAGTTTTTGGGCGTTTTACGGACAGTATGCTTTTATGAGTAGTATTTTCAGAATGTCTATGTTTCCTGTGCATAGATCCTACTACAATGATTGGCGAGGAAATTACAGAGGTACTGGAAGAACATATTACGGCCCTTCAGGAGGGAGCAGATATTATGGAACCGGAAGTGGGTACAGCAGAACCAACAAACCAACATCCACATGGAACTCGAGTAGATCTAGTTCATTTAAAAGCCGTGTAGCTAACAGAACTTCCAGATCAAGCGGAAGAAGTAGCAGTAGTCGTTCTCGCGGTGGCGGGACAGGTAAATAAAATTTAACTTGATCCTATTCTATCCATAAAACCTAAACTAAAGACCAATGATCAGCATATTAGATGGCGCACTCACAACTCTACTTTATATACTAGCCAGCTTCACTTTATTCGTAGTTGGCAAATTTGTTTATCAACTATTTCACCCCAAAGTGAAAGTAGGTTTCGAACTAGTAGAAAATAATAATCTGGCCTTCGCTTTTGCACACGTTGGTTACTTTATAGGTCTTTTACTTGCCATCGGAAGTGCTGTTCTAGGTGAATCTGATGGTCTTATAGATGATTTAATCAATATTGGTATTTATGGAGGTCTGTCCATTATTTTGCTCAATCTATCCATCATCATTAATGACAAACTAATCCTCTCCAAATTTGATCTGAAAAAAGAAATACTAGACGACAAAAACGTTGGTTCAGGAATTGCAGAGGGCGCAAGTGCCATAGCTACAGGCCTCATTGTATTAGGAGCTATTCATGGAGAAGGTTATGGAGCTGGAGGCCCCATTATTACAGCTCTTCTTTATTGGGTACTGGGTCAAGGAATATTATTCATCACCAGTCGTGTCTACAATCTGATCACTCCATACGACATTCACGAACACATTGAAAAAAATAATGTAGCGGTAGCGGTAGGATATGCAGGCGCTACTATAGCCATTGCTAATTTGATCAGATTCGCTTTGATGCACGATTTTGAAAGTTGGATCATCACACTAGAAAATGTAGGTGTGGATGTAGTAATAGGTCTTATTTTTCTTCCAATTGCTAGACTGATGGCAGACAAAATTTTACTCCCAGGACGAAATTTGACAAATGAATTGGTCAATCAAGAACATCCCAATGTTGGCGCGGGTATTGTTGAAGCGTTTGCATATGTGGGCGGATCCATGCTTATTGTCTGGGCACTGTGATGCAGGTCTGATCAATGAACAGAACCTCTCTCCTACTCAAAGCGGCTCTTTTTGCTACAGGTCTAGCTGGAATTGTATCTGAATACACACTTTCCACATTAGCCACCTACTTCTTAGGCGACTCTGTTTTTCAGTGGACCATGATCGTTTCCATTATGCTTTTTTCCATGGGCATTGGAAGCAGAATTAGTAAAAACATAGAGGTCAATCTTCTTGAAAAGTTTGTTTGGATAGAGTTTGGACTTTCTTGCATTGCTTCCAATGTGACAGTCATTGTCTATACTGTTTTCGCATTTTATGGAGACCCAACATTCATCATTTACATTCTCAGCATCCTTATCGGATTGTTTATAGGTATGGAAATTCCCCTAGTTGTTCGTTTGAATGAAGGATATCAAAGTCTTCGGGTCAATATTTCATCTGCTTTAGAAAATGATTATTATGGCAGTTTAGCTGGAGGAGCTTTCTTCGCTTTTGTAGGATTACCCATTCTGGGTCTTACCTATACTCCCTTGATTTTAGGTATTGTCAATTTCTCTGTCGCCATTTTATTCATAGTTGTCATCTGGAAAGAAGTAGCACTCAATCAAAAACGAAGACTTATTATCTACGCTTCTCTCACTGGTCTCTTACTTATTTCATCAGGGCTATTCTCAGATAAAATAGTGAAGTGGGGAGACCATATTAGATATAAAGACAGAGTGGTATACAGTGAACAAACTCGCTATCAAAAAATAGTCTTGACATACGGCGATGGTAATTATTGGCTATTCCTTAATGGCAATCAGCAGCTAAGTACATTTGATGAAGAGCTGTATCATGAACCGCTTGTACACCCTATTATGCAATTGCATGACAACCCGAAAAGCATCTTAGTGCTAGGTGGTGGCGATGGTGCTGCGGTACGAGAGATATTGAAATACCCAGAAGTTGAAGAAATTGTGCTCGTAGATTTAGATCCAGCAATAACCAATTTAGCTAAGACGCATCAAGTACTTTTAGACATCAATAAAAATTCGCTAAACCATCCTAAAGTAACCGTGATTAATCAAGATGGCTTTACGTTTCTGGAAGACATCAGAGATAGGTTTGATGTGGCTATCGCAGATTTTCCAGATCCCAGAACGGTAGATTTAGGCAGGCTCTATTCCAGAGAATTTTATTGGTTATGTAACAGTGCGCTTAAGAAAAACGGAATGCTTGTGACTCAAGCTGGAAGTCCCTATTATGCAGAAAAAGCGTTTAAATGCATTGATACAACTATGCGAGTTGCAGGATTCAACACGCTTTTATTACACAATCAAGTACCAACACTTGGCGAATGGGGTTGGGTATTGGGTGCCAAAAATTCAAAGGAAAATCTGAGATCAGAATTGAGAAACATTGATATTGAACAGCTAGAAACTAAGTGGCTAACCAACGAAGCATTGACTTCATTATCTTCCTTTGGAAAGGAAGTATTCCCACTTAAAAAGGAAACGATTACCATCAACAAACTTCATGATCCAGTATTGTATAAATACTATATTGGAGGAAGATGGGATGTTTACTAAAGTGGCTTATCTACAAGTTTAGCAGCACATATTCCTGAGTCCAACGCTTCAAAAAGGAGCGGCAACCTTCCATTGTCAACACCTGCATAGATCAGGTCTGTTTCATGTTCGTTAGCATCATTGAATAAAAATCCTGGCACAGGTATGCTCATAGCATGTCCCATGACATTGATATGACAAGATTCAACAACGAGTTTTTTATCCAGCATTTGCTGAATATACCCCAATGTTTCATCTGCTATTTCTTGTTTATGATCAGGAATAGTGGTCAAATATTCCCTATCCTCTGGAGATAGACAGTAATATGCTGTAATGACCCGCTTACCATTTTGGACTTCTCTATCCTGTACACTACTATCTATAAAGCCCAAAAACGAGCGGTTCTCTCCAAGAAATTCATTTTGCCAAAAGCCATACTTCGAAGGATTTCCATCGCAAACAAAGTTCATTACCATCCATGGCGCTTGCTTCTGATCAAATAGATCAGCCTCTTTTGGATAAATGTATTTTAGCGCATGCTTTTGCCCAGCATAAATAACCTGATCAGCAGAATAAACATTTATCACTTGATTCAAAACATCTATTACCTCTATTGAAAACGTAGTGCCTATCTTCTCGATATTACTCACCAGATGACTCGTTTTTATCTTCTCTTTGTCAATAGCATCTACCATTTTATTAGAAAAATAGTGGTTGCCCTCTGGTGGTGAGAATAAATCTACAGATTGAGTGAGATAAGGACGACATGCAAAATAGTGGATGCCTGCCAAAGCTGAAACTTGGTTAGATTTTCCTCCCCAGTCATCCATCATGTGATAATCAAGTTGTTGCTGGAATTTAGCATCTATTTTCATTCTGCTAGACAAAAAGTCTATGAATGAAATTGCGTTGAGCTCTCTATATTTCGTGGAAATCAGCCGAGTAGGTAAATGCATATCACCATTGTACTCATTGATAATTCTAAAAAATTGATCTTTAACAAATCCATCAGAAATCACTTCCTTTCTCATCTTACCATTTTCATAGCATTGCTGCCGTCTTGAAAATGGAATGATATGTTGTCTATCTTGAAATGACCAAGCTTTATTCCAAGGTTGATACTTGATGATTTCTAATTGCTCTAACATAGAAATAACCTCAGAACCATACGTTTCAGGATAAGCCAGCTCGTAATGAGCTCCCTGACTGAAAGTAATGCCATTATCCATTTTAGCAGATGCCGTCCCTCCTAATCTCGAAGACAATTCAAACAGTTTAATATCCCGTTCTCTCAACTGATAGGCCGCTGTAACCCCAGCTATGCCGCCTCCTACGATTGCTATCCCAATTGTTCCTTTTTTTACCCTTTCCCACTGCTGGCTTTTCATAATCAAATGACCAGTCGCATGATCTGAATCCACATAAATAGGGAAATCGCTCACGAGCAGGCTTTTACAACCTTGTAGCCAAAATGGAAGTGTCAATGCAGCTAAAGAAGAGTTTACGATGAATTTTCTTCGTTCCATGATCTAATTAAAAAATATCTTTTTGAGGTAGGGATTTTTATCATTGGCTTTCCAAATGAAACCATCAAGAATATAATGTGTGACTTGAGGAACTGCAAGCACACCAATGGCAATCAGTTGCCATGTAACAGAAGGAATTTGTTTCGGGTAAATGAGTATGCTTTCGAAGAGTTCTACATTGTCTCGATACAACATTACATCCCACAGGTATTCTTCCAAAAAGGCAAACAGCATGACTGATATTACAATAAATAATGAGATCTTCATCGTTCGTCGGAAAGAATGATTCGAAGATATCATAGCTTTCTTTTTGGTCTGATAAAACAGCACTAGTGCAAAGTATGGAATACCATGTGCCACGACGTTAGTAATGGTAAATACTAAGTCTGAATTAAAGTAAACAATACCTAGATACCAGTTTCCAGCAGTAGTCAACACCCATACAGTTTTGCCGATAGGAAACGGTTCCTTTGTTTTTCGCACTGAATACACCTCCTCAATCAGCCAAAAGACTATAAGAACAAAATAGAACAGATTACCTACCAATAGTAAAGTAGCCTTATTGATCCCAAAATCTGGTATTTGAACAAAATCTCCATGTGTAAACCAAGCAAACTCTAAATCGGGCTGCATATGCCAGTATAAGACTGGATAGAGCATAGAAAGATAAATAATGAAGTTGTCGCTTAGTATTTTGGATCGAAAGTCAAGCGCTTTTGCTTTATAGATTCGCATGAATCCAAATTGCTGCTTTACAAAATGAAAGACAGCAACATACGCCAAACATCTCCAAAAAAGATCAATAGAAATGGCTGCAAGACCAAACGAAAGCAAGAAACTCAAAATGGGCGCTATGATAAATAATTTGCGATGATGGCTAAATTCCTCTCTATCAAAATAAGTCCGATGAATAGAACTCCATACATGGCTCACATCAATACCAATCACTACTACTACCCAAACCCAAAGTGGAATATCCGCCAATAAGACATAATCTGGTAAAAGAAACGCGATTGCCCAACAACCCCATACTGGTAAGAAAAGGATTAAAAGATCTGAATATTTGCTAAATAGCCATTGAGATTTCATTGAGTACTCTCGTTTTGAACCACTCCTGCTTCTACTTCATTCAGCGTATTAATAGCTGATGTCTTAACGGAAAAGTAAGGTTTCCCGAATGAGAATATCATATCAGCCGCTTCTTGATTCCACCAGATGGCCGAATTTTCCTTCACTTCCGAAAAGGCTACTTTCATCTTATCTGAATTCATACTCTTTGCTCCTATGACCCAACTCCACTGCCCAATAGTAGGAATTTGACATTGATAAGGCAATGTCTGAAATCCCCCACTTGCCACTGAATTCCATATTCGCTGAACTTCAACTCCGTTTTTATAATAGTCTCCAGATTGCGTGACCATGAAGCCATCTTTCTTTAAAGATTTGAACACAAGTTCATAAAACTCCCAAGTATAGTACTGCTTGTAGTCTACATTGAGTGGGTCAGGCACATCTATGATAATAAGATCGTAGGAAGAAACATGATCGGCAAGATGCTGGAATACATCGGTATTAGATATTACTTCTTTGTTCTTAACTGACGAAAAAGGAATGGAGGGGCTATTTCTCGCAAATTCATGAAAGGCAAAATCAAGCGGCAGTATAGTTACGAAATCTCTAAAATGACTCAGTTCACTTTCTATCCATCCGCTATCTCCACCTACTAGCAAAACCTTGTTTTTTTGATTAGCCAATTGCATGACTGGTTGAATGTAGGCTTCTTGGTAGATATGACCATCTAGTGTAGAGAACTGTAACTGACCATTGTAGTATAACCAAAAATGCTCTTTCCATTTTGCTATTTGCGCACTTCCAAAGCGTGTTTCGATGCTGCTTTCTATTTTATCATAAAAATTGAGCTGTTCTTTCTCAAAACTAAATGGCACAAAAAAAACTAATCCAAAAGCAAAGGGGACACCATAAAGGGTTTTTGAATGAAATAACGCGCCAACCCCGAGTACCGTAAGAATTACGAAGAGATGGACTATTAGCCAACCTATACTCGTAAAAGTCACTAGCAAGGTGATCAATGGATGAACGACAAATGGAAGAAGAACCAATAAAGCAAATACAGTTATAGGTCTATTAGAAATAATAGACGCTACTTTTCTTAGTAAGAAAAAAGAAAAAAGCATGGATAAAAGCAATCCTATTTTATCCGCTAAGACAGCACCAAAAAAGTAGCTATAGAGTTGAATGCCCCAAAAGAAGGCCAGACTAAGGCTAACTAGCGATATCAGCCATTTAACTGATTTCAATTTTCTTTATCCTTTTCTTTATCCTTCATTCTGCGATTGATTTCAGACTCAAAACCCGAAGCAATAATTCCGGCAGGTAACGCAAAAATACCCACACCTAAAATGGCTATAAATGCACCTAAAACCTTACCTAATCCTGTAATTGGGTATACATCTCCATAACCTACGGTGGTTAATGTAGCTACTCCCCACCACATGGTCTCTGGAATGTTTCTAAAAGCGTCAGGCTGTGCTTCATGCTCCACATAGTACATCAAGCTTGAGGCGAGGATAAGCATAACCAATACAATGGTCAATGTGACCAGTAACTCTTCTTTGCGCTTGGTCATAACAGTCACAATCATATTAAACGCGGTAGAGTACCTCCCCATTTTAAATATGCGCATGATGCGAAAAAGGCGAAGAATTCTGAGAACTCGTCCATCAGCGGTTAAAAACAATGGAATATAGAATGGAGCAATAGCCAGCAAATCTATTATTGCCATGAAAGAAAAAATGAATTTTACCCTACCAAAGAAAGGATGCTTATACTTTTCTAAATAAGTACATGTCCAAACTCTTCCAATATACTCTAGTGAAAAAACGAAAACAGACACATATTCTAGGTATTCAAAAAACAAAGGAAATTCATCATGAATAGAATCTACCGTCTCCAAAATAACTGCAGCCACGTTTAGCAAAATCATGGCCATGATGAAAATATCAAATCGTTTACTCAAACGATCATCTCCTTCGCCTTTTTCCAGTGTTTCAAAAATTCTCCTTTTTACTGACATGTTATTCAGATACTTCAAAAATATTTTCTATCTCATTGATGAAATTATCATACATCTCTACGTTGCAACTGGACAGTTCAAGGTATGATTTCCCTTGCTCTGGAAAGGTGTGTAAGGCACAATGACTCTCTGCCAAGAGCCACAATGCCGTATAGCCTTGAGGTTCAAAATGATGCTCAATAAAATTGAGAATCGTGAAGCCTGAATTTTGGATCAATTGCTCCGTCGCTTTTTTAAGTCGATCGCTTTCAACTCCTTTCACCCAAACTCTATAATTGTCTATTCTTGCCTCCACCGTATTTCCTATCAGGTTACTTTCGTTCTACTAAACTTCTACTCCTTCTGGCTCAACCCAGCGATCACTTTCTTTAATTAATTCAATCAATTCGTCTAGCGCTTTCTCAGAAGGCACGCCTCTCTTGACTACTTCCTGTCCCTTGTATAAAGTAATTTTTCCTTTGCCCGATCCTACATAGCCAAAGTCAGCATCTGCCATTTCTCCTGGCCCATTTACTATACAACCCATGATTCCAATTTTCACTCCTTTGAGATGATCTGTACGCTTACGAATCATCGCTGTTGTTTCTTGAAGATCGAACAATGTTCTTCCACAAGATGGACATGAAATGTATTCCGTTTTTGTAATTCTTGTTCGTGCTGCTTGAAGAATTCCGAATGCTGTACTATTGTACAATTTCAATTTCTCAACATCTGGATGTGCTGGTGATAACATGATTCCATCACCGATTCCATCTATGAGTAAAGAGCCCGCATCTGTAGAAGCATAAATCATCAATTCATCTTCGGACAGATTTTCATAACTAGATTGAAGCACTACGGGAAGATCTATTTCTCTATTCATCAACTCAATGACGAATCTTCTGATGCTTGCGGTAGCATGAGTATTCTTAGAATGCAGAAGAAGCACCATATTGGAACTTTTTTCTAGCAAACCAAATATTGTTTGGCTGTATGAATCTGTATTTATTTTGATGAAGTTGATCTCTTCATGAAACAACTTAACTTCCTCTAAATCAGATATTAATGGATATTTATTTATTCGATCGCTACATTGAAGCCAAGTTTCATAATCCAACGCTTCTTTCAATCCATTTGGAAGCATAAAATTCAAAGGATCTGCACCTGAATAAATATAATCAGCACCCAAATCATTCATCCCCCACTTATCTAATTCTGGAAGATAGGAATGACCTATTGATTTCAAATCCTTTTTGGAAATTGCATTCATCTTAGAAAAGTCCGCAATCACTCTTGGTACATTTTCTTTCCCAAAATTGGAGATCTCTTTTGTGGATCGCCGATGATATTCAAATGGATTGATACTCGATTTTTCAATAGGATCGATATTCGTATGTCCTGATTTCAAGGCTAATCTGTCCACCATAATTTTGGCAACAGGAGCCTCGACTTCTGGCTCTTCCGTGAGAGAAACCCGTACCGTATCTCCTAGTCCATCAGCCAATAATGTTCCTATTCCTACAGCTGATTTAATCCTCCCATCTTCGGCTTCTCCTGCTTCTGTCACACCAAGATGTAATGGGTATGGTTCCAAACCTTCTTCATCCAATTTGTTCACCAACAACCTATATGCCTGTACCATGACTTGCGGATTGCTGCTTTTCATGGATACGACCAATTGCTTGTAATCCATCGCTTCGCAAATTCGAATAAACTCCAAAGCAGACTCCACCATCCCAAGCGGAGTGTCACCATATCTGCTCATAATTCGATCTGATAGTGAACCATGATTGGTTCCTATTCGCATGGCAGTTCCATGCGTTTTACAGATCTCTACGAGGGGCGAAAATTTATCTCTGATACGATTCAATTCAGACTCATAGGTCGCATCCGTATATTCTATTTCCTCGAACTTCTTTTTATCTGCATAGTTCCCTGGATTGACCCTTACCTTCTCCACAATAGTCGCCGCTAGTTCTGCTGCATTGGGGGTGAAGTGAATGTCTGCTACCAAAGGCACATCGCATCCTTTCCTTCTTAGTTCATTTTTTATCTTCTCCAGATTTTGCGCCTCTCTAATACTTGGAGCCGTAATACGCACATATTCACAACCTGACTCTACCATCCTGAGTGTTTGCTCCACAGACCCCATGGTATCCATAGTGTCAATAGTTGTCATGGATTGCACCCTGATTGGATTATCTCCTCCCAAAGGAATATCCCCAATCATCACCTCTCTCGTTTTTCTTCGTGAATAGCTTGTTAGGCTATTGCAGTATTTATCAATCATATATCACCCAATTGTGGTCTTATTACTATGTCCTCTACTACGCTTCGTTTACTCAACTGGTAAGTTGCATGTATGGTTTCAGCAATATCTTCTGGTTTAATAAATCTATCCTCTGGCAGGTCAACTCCCTCCCAACTAGGTGTAAGCACGGCACCTGGCATCACAGATGTGACACGGACACCAAATTCCTTCATCTCTTCACGCAAGGCTTTTGACATTCCATACATGGCAAATTTAGAAATGGAATAAGATCCTCCATTGGGATAAGCCATGAAACTTGCAACAGAACACATATTGAAGATATGACCTTTCTTTTCCTTTTTCATAGCCGGAATGATTGCTCGGGACAAATTGTAAGCACTATACAAATTGGTCTCAATCATACTTTCTAAAGCTCCATCAGGCTCCTCATGTACCAATCCTGGAATGAATGTTCCGCTATTATTTACTAGAATCTCCACAGGCATGGCTAGCATTCTTACGAATTCGGCAAAGTCTTGCACTTGATCTTTCTTAGAAAGGTCTGCCCCAAAGCACTTAATGGAAATACCAAAACGCTCCATTATTTCGTCTTTCAATTTAAGCAGATCATCTTCATTTCTTGAACATGTTGCTATGACCCAAGCATCTTTCGCAAAACGTTCAACAATGGCCTTTCCAATTCCCTTAGTACCCCCTGTCACCACCATCAATCTCTCTGAATTATTCATCTATCCTTTTTGGTTATTCTATAACGTGTTATGTTTGACAAAGCTAACTCGAAAAATTCGAGACTTATTGATTTAGATTATTTCAAAACTGGTTTGGCGAGTTCCAACAATTGGTTAAAGTTCATTTAAATCCGAAAAATGTGAGGCGCTAATTTTTCATAGTAGAAATGACAGTGAACATTTGTTTCCTGTGAAAATGAAGAAAAAACTGACAAATGAGTAAAATAAATTTTCTACCCTATCATCGCAACATATCATGAAGAGTCTAGGAAAGTATATCCTATTTCTTGGTCAGATTTTCGTTCGATTGGAAACGTTCAAAACGTATGCCATTAGAACAGTAGATGAGAGTATAAAAATTGGTTACAATTCTGTTTTTATCGTATCCATAGTCGCGGCGTTTATGGGAGCCGTAACCACTCTTCAAACGGCTTACAATCTAGTCTCTCCATTGATTCCGGATCCTGTCATTGCTCTTGTTGTACGGGACATGACTCTTTTAGAACTTGCTCCAACTATTACGGCAATAGTTTTTGCAGGTAAAGTAGGATCCAATATTGCGGGTGAATTAGGAACAATGAAAATCACTGAGCAGGTAGATGCATTGGAGGTAATGGGGATCAATGCTGCTTCCTACTTAGTCTTACCAAAAATTATTGCAGCTGTATTAATGTTTCCAGTATTAGTAATAATAGCGGCTTTCATCTCCATATTCGGAGGATACCTTACAGCTGTTCTTTCCGGAGTTATTTCTGGAAATGATTACATTTTAGGTATACAAATGACGTTTATACCTTTTGCTGTCGTATTCGCAATGATTAAGGCTGTCCTTTTTGGTTTCTTAGTTTCCTCGATATCATCCTACAAAGGGTTCTTCACCAGCGGAGGAGCTTTGGAAGTAGGTCAATCTTCCACCAGCGCGGTTACAAGTAGTTGTATTGCCATTTTAGCAGGTGATTACCTTCTAGCCTATTTATTAGCCCCTCTTTTGACACCATGATAGAAGTAGAAAACATTCATAAATCGTTCGAAGGGAAAGAAGTACTGAAAGGTATAACTGCCTCATTTGAGAAAGGGAAATCTAACCTCATCATTGGAGCTAGTGGAACGGGTAAAAGTGTGCTTTTAAAGTGCATCGTAGGCTTGGTGAAACCTGATGAGGGTTTTGTGAAATTCGATAATAGAGAATTTACTCGTGGTAATAAAGAACTTCAAACTGAAGTGAGAAGAGAAATGGGAATGTTATTCCAAGGAGGAGCACTATTTGACAGCAGTAATGTAGAGCAAAACGTAATGTTTCCACTTAACATTCTGACGAACATGCCTGAAGAGGAAAAGCTAGAGCGTGTCAATTTTTGCTTGGAAAGAGTTGGTCTTGAAAATGTGAACTCTAAAATGCCTTCTGAAATATCTGGTGGTATGAAAAAGAGAGTTGGTATTGCAAGAGCAATCGTAAACAAGCCTAGCTATCTATTCTGTGATGAACCCAACTCAGGTCTTGATCCGCAAACATCTATCAAAATTGATAAGTTGATTAAAGATATTACCGATGAATATCAAATGACTACTGTAGTGGTTACTCATGATATGAATTCAGTTCTTGAAATTGGTGATAAAGTCAACTTCCTATATCAAGGACACAAGCTTTGGGAAGGACATAGTAGTGAAATTGGAGATTCTGGAATTAAGGAATTAGATGATTTCGTCTATGCAGGCAAAGTGATGAAGGAACTAAAGGGGAGATAATTACCTTGTTTTTTGATGAATGAAAATGAATCATTTGATTTAATTATAATTGGTGCTGGCCCTATTGGTTTGGCTTGTGGAATAGAAGCTGAAAAGGCAGGATTAACTTATGCCATTATTGATAAGGGGTGTTTAGTAAACTCTCTATTCAATTATCCCAAGAACATGACATTCTTTTCCACGTCGGATAAACTAGAGATTGGCGGTGTTCCTTTTATCTCACATAATCCAAAACCGACCCGAGCAGAAGCATTAGAATATTACAGAAGAGTGGCTTCCTCATGGAAACTAAAAACTCAACTTTACGAAAAAGTAGAATCTGTTGATAATCATGGTCAATCTTATACGATTGAAACAAACAAAGGAAAGTATCTAGCTAAAAATTTAGTTGTCGCAACAGGCTTCTATGACCTTCCCTATTTGCTAAACATACCAGGAGAAGACCTAGATAAGGTGAAACACTACTATGATGAGCCACATCCATACTATGACATGAATGTAGTGGTCGTTGGTGCCGCCAACTCCTCAGTAGATGTCGCGCTAGAAGTTTACCGAAAGGGCGCTAAGTCTGTAACAATGATAGTCCGAGAGAGCGAGGTAAGCGAGCGAGTGAAATATTGGGTTAAACCAGATATTGACAACCGAATCAAAGAAGGTTCGATTAAAGCATATTTCAATTCTAACATTACTGCGATAAAAAGAAACGTAATTGAGGTTGCAACGCCTGATGGTGATGTTACACTCCAAAACGATTTTGTGCTTGCCATGACCGGATATCAACCTGACTTTACATTTTTAAAGAGCATGGGTGTAGAGATAGGAACGGATGACTACAAAACTCCTGTTTATAATGAAAAAACCATGGAGTCCAATGTCAAAGGTCTGTATCTGGCGGGAGTTATATGCGGTGGTTTAAAAACCAATAGTTGGTTTATTGAAAACTCTATTGTTCATGCGGAGATGATTGTCAAGCAATTGATAATGGACAATGAATAATTGGTAATTGCTTTAAAATGGGTTATAAGCTAGTAAGAATCACAGAGCCAAATCAAGATTTCGAGAAATTAGTAGAGGAACTGGATAAGTACCTTGAAGTCACTGATGAGGACGAACATAACTTCTATGATCAGTTCAATTCTATTGAAGCTCTGAATACAATAGTCATTGCCTACACTGACAACAGAGCTGTTGGTTGTGGGGCATTCAAGGAATATGACGCTACTTCGGTAGAAATAAAAAGGATGTTTGTCTCACCAAGCGAAAGAGGAACAGGTCTAGCAAGACTAATTTTGAAAGAACTGGAGCATTGGGCTAAAGAATCTGGTTATGAAAAGTGCAAGTTGGAAACAGGTAAAAGACAAAAAGAAGCTGTGAAATTTTATCAAAAATGTCAGTATAAAATCATTCCTCTTTATGATCAATACATTGGAATGGAGAACAGTTTATGTTTTGAAAAGCAATTGAATGATATAAAATGAACTCTCAACTAATCGGTTATATCGCAGCTATTCTTACCACAATTTCTTTCCTTCCTCAAGCCATAAGGACGATTAAAACCAAAGACACATCAGGTCTCTCATTGACTATGTATGGTCTGTTTATCATTGGTATTTTGTTTTGGATCCTCTACGGCATTCAACTTGGCGAACTGCCTATTATCATATCCAATGCAATCACGCTCTTAATATCTTCAGTCATTTTAGGAATGAAACTGAAGCATGGCTAAATCCACATTTTTCGTATTCACTTCTTTATCTTAGAAATGATCTTGCCCTTTGAATTAGTTGGACGATCCATGTCTTCTATAGCGAAATCAATAGCAGATTGAATCAATGATTTCACTGATTCATTTTGAAAATCTTCTTTTGCAATTATTGGAATGTGCCGTATGAGTTTACCCGTACCTTGAAGTAAATTTTCTGGATCTGAGATCAATGTCCCCTTGTGAAAACCTAGATTAAGATGATTACTGTAAATCGGAATCATGCAAAATCCATCAGATAGTTTTTCTGAAATAGTATAGACAGAAGTCAATGCGTGAGTGTGATACAGAAGTTCATTACTCTCTGGGTACAATTCCAAAATAAATGATCTTAGCTCTTTATAAAGATCAATCAATGACTGTTCTTTCATATCTAGCCAGTATCTAAAGTCAGGGTGTATTTCGGTAGTCATTGGTTCTATTTAACTGCTTCCAAAAATTGCTTGAGAGCATCCCAATACTCATCAGCCCCATCCTGCCCTACCCACAAAGCTTTTGACCCGTGAAACCCATCATTTTTAGGAATGAAGTGGACTTGTGAATTAGAAAGTTTCATATCTCCGATAATCTCTTTTAGCCTTACCGATTCTGCCTTCGATGAAGTTATGAAAAATGGCTTATCAAGAGCAGGTATTACCTCAGATAAATTCTCCTTTTGCTCTCCAAAGTAATCACCTGGGCTAAATGAAATAATCGCTTTGACATTTTTGTTATTACCGATATGAAGCGAGAGTGCAGAAGAATAAGAACTCCCCCATAAGATTACTTTTTGATTGTACCTCTTTTCAAGATACTCTAAAGCTGCAACCATATCTTGCTCTGCATCTACATATTCAGTACTTAAACCTTTAGCCTTAGCATTTTCAAAGGTGCTGTTTTCTTCATCGGCAAAGCTGCCTCCAGAGCGCTGATCAATGGCTAAACAATTGTATCCTAGCGCATTTAGTCTTGGTGCAATGTCTGCATATTCATGTTTATTATATCCTGCCTGATGACACAATAAAATAACTGGACTCTGATCGTCAATTGAGTATAAATGACCAGAAATTGGCAATCCGTCTTTAGATTCAAAGATCACTTCTGTCCCTTGAGTTGTAAAACAGAAATTAGAACTACTTCTCTCAAATATCTCAGTCAATTTTGGCTCATCACTATTTTTTGAGTAAGTCTGGACAGTGATAAGAATAGACAGTGATAAAAAAATGTAATTCATAAGTTGCTAGTTAATTATCTCTCCATTACAATAAATCCTTAATAAGCTTATTGGTATTGGTGTCTTTCCACTTGGAATCTATTTCTATTAACGTGGATTCAATCGCTTTAAATGGATCGCTCTTTCTGGGATCAAAGTCTTCCATTCCTTGCTTCTCATACATTCTTAGGACTTTATGAATGTCCAGCTGATTAATATCAAAACTTGGTTGGTATGCAACATCTACACTTTCAACTCTGGTGAGTAAGTGACTCTTTTCAAGTTTTCTACAAATTTCATTTACATGCCTTCTTGGAATATTCACTGTCTCAGCAAGTTGATCTCTTGTCATTGGACCGTCACCATCTTCAAACTTTTTAACCACCCTAAAAAGCAATAAGAGCATTAGTTTCTTTTGATGGCTTAAACTAAGTTTTAGTTTCTCACTGTTGAACTCCCATTGATTGATATACTGAACCCCATATACAACCTCTGCACCAAAAAGCACGATTAACCAACTGAGCTGCAGCCAGATTAGAAATAAAGGTAGGAAAGCAATACTACCATAGATTGCATTGTAACGAGCAAATGCAAACTGAAACGAGATAAATGCTTGTTGATTTAGCTGGAAAAGAGTTCCTGCGACTATTCCCCCGATTATTGCAGGAAGTATCTTGACTCTGATATTTGGGAAAATAAGATAAATACCAAAGAGCAATAACCATATAATGGTGTAAGAAAGAAATCTAAGAAGGAAGATGATCCCTGACTTCACTTGCCCAAGGAATTCAACATCCATCAGTGCTCCTTGAATAGTGTCCTTCACAAAAATGGATAAACTACTTGCAAGTATCATCAAAACCGGCCCTAACAACATCACGGCTAAATAATCTGATATTTTGCGTTCCCATCTTCTATTCTTCTTGATGTCCCACATATCATTGAATGCCTGCTCAATATTCATCAGAAGACGAATAACAGCGTATATCAAAAAGATCAACGAGATACCCGTCACAATACCACCACTTGCACTATTCAACATGTTTTCAGCAAAAGGAAGAACACTCTCTAGTATAGCTTCCTGACCTGAAAAGTATCTATTAAGCTCTTGCTCCATCAAATCCTGAATACCAAACCCTTTCGCAATAGCGAAAAGCATTGCAATAACTGGCACAAGTGAGAGCATTGAAAAGTATGTTAATGCTGATGCTTTTTCAGGGCATTTATCAACACTGAATTCCTTTATGGAAATGACGCAAACTCGAATAACTGAATAAAGCGAACGCTTTCCTTTAGGAAGGGAATTGAGTTTTGTACGCCACAGATCAACTTCAATAAATTGTCTTATCTGATTCAGTTTCTTAGACATGAGATTATCAATTTGACCGAAAAGATAACTTGAAAAAGTCGTTAGTTATTTATGCTCAGCTAATAACTTCTATTAACATTGCTAACAGATAAAAATTACAATCATGCGAAAGGCTCTTATACTTTCATTTTGTCTCTTCACTTTATTTCTGTCAGCGCAAACAGAAAAAAAACCATTGGTTTATCACCTAAAGATTAGTGATGTCATTGACCCAAGAACCAATAGATATTCTGAATTAGGTTTAGAAAAAGCAAAAGAAAAGGATGCTGATTATGTCATTCTAGAGCTAGATACTTATGGTGGGGCACTCAACGATGCAGACGATATTCGCACGAGAATTCTTGATTTTGAAAAGCCTATTTATGCTTTTATCAATAAAGATGCTGCCTCTGCAGGAGCCTTAATTTCTATTGCATGCGATAGTATATATATGGCCAGTGGTTCTAGCATAGGTGCGGCTACTGTTGTTACTCAAGATGGTGCTGCAGCTCCTGATAAATATCAATCATACATGAGATCTATTATGCGATCAACTGCGGAAGCAAAAGGTCGTGATCCACAAATGGCTGAAGCAATGGTAGACGAAGACATTGACTTAGACAGTGTTGCCACTCAAGGGAAAGTACTCACACTTTCAACTTCTGAGGCAATCAAATACAATTTCTGTGAAGCTCAAGTCACAGGTATTGAAGAAATTATGAAGAGAAGTGGTATTGAAGATTATGAAATAGAAACTTACGAATTAGCCTCTTCTGAGAAAATTATAGCGCTATTCCTCAATCCATTTGTAAGTGGAATACTCATCATGATCATTATTGGTGGTATTTACTTTGAACTTCAGACGCCAGGGGTGGGATTCCCTATATTGGCATCTATCATAGCTGCTACACTGTATTTCGTTCCTAACTATATGAATGGTCTTGCAGAAAACTGGGAAATCATTCTTTTTGGAATTGGAGTCATTCTCATCATGCTAGAAGTATTCGTTATTCCAGGATTTGGTGTTGCAGGTATACTAGGCTTGATCTGTACACTAGGTTCTCTTATGCTAATCACTGTCAATAATGACCTATTTGACTTCTCGTTTGTAAGCGAAGGAGAACTTTTCATCTCTATTGCCACAGTTTTAGCAGGTCTATTTGGAACCATTATCATCATGGTTTTGGGTGGTACTCGGTTTGTTAATAGTAACATGTTTCAGCGCATAGCATTGGCAGATGTGCAAGCTAAATCTGAAGGGTACACTTCAAGTTTCTATAAACCTGACCTTGTTGGTAAAAAAGGTATCACATATACCGTATTGAAACCAAGCGGGAAAGTTGAAATCGAAGGGCAATTATACGATGCATACACGCGAGGAAATTATGTAGGTGAAAAAATAGAAATTGAAGTTATCTCAGCTGAAGGAACTAGTTTAAAGGTAAAAGAGGCTTCATGAAAATTTATAATATTCTTATTTGGGGCTTCACAATACTGGCTTTTGTCTTTCTTTTCTTTTCTTTAAGAACTGAAAATAATGAGATGTACTATACCATTATTGCACTGATAATGTGGGGTGCCGCTTTTTTAATCAATAAGTTTAAGCCAAGTGAAGAAGAGAAGGAAGACCAGTAAATGTCTCAATTGTAGTCAGACGCTACAAGAAAAACATAATTACTGCCCAAATTGTGGACAGGAGAATACGAACAATGAGGTCAGCATTGGCCTGTTGTTAAGAGAACTTACATCCAATTTTTTCTCCTTAGACTCACGATTTGCACATACCATCAAACCTTTCCTTTTTAGCCCAGGAAAGATTACAGAAGCTTTTATTTCCGGCAAAAGAGTATTTTATGCGAACCCGATAAGATGGTATTTGGTCATCAGTATTTTTCATTTTTTCTTCTTTTCTAAGATGTTTGAACCTACAGTCGAAGACAGAAAACATCGTATTATAAATGACTCAGCTGACACCTTAACAGTAGTTGAATTTGATAGTTTATATCATCTACCTGACAGTTTGCATGATGACAGCTGGCCAGTAACCCAGCAACAGATGGCGTTGATAAATACATTGAACTCAACTACTTCGATGACCGCAGCTGAGGTGAGTGATTCACTAAAATTTGAAAGGTATCCTTGGGTCAGAAGGCTTGCTTTAAAGCAAGTAGCTCGATTTGATCAGGAGAATAGAGCCACTATTATAAGATATTTTGAACGACAAATACCAATCATCATTTTCTTCGTTCTTCCCATCTATGCTTTTATTTTAAAGCTATTTTTCTGGCGAAGAGGTCTATACATTAAACACTTGATACACTCCATTCACATTCATTCATTCTTCTTTTTCATTTTGGGATGGATCTGGATCTTAAGCATAATGATCAAAGATTTTGAAGACTGGGGAATATTGATTACCGGAATACTGACCACTATTTATATAGTTTTCAGTTTTAAGAAAGTTTACAAAATCAAAAAAAGATGGGCTCTTTTTCGTTTGTCCTTTATCGGCTTTTGCTACTTTATTGTATTAGTATTTGCCATCGTTATAGGTGGACTAATTTCATTTGCTTTACTCTAAGCTATTCTAATTGATATAGCTTTCGAAAGCATTCACAATTTTCTTTACTTCATCTTTATTGATGCAAGTGGAAATGAAAAGCGACTCAAATTGAGATGGAGCTAAGTAAACACCTTGACTAAGCATGGATCTGAAATACTTACCAAACTCCTCTGTATCACACGTTTTTGCAGTTTCAAAGTCAGTCACTTTCTGGTCTGTGAAAAATAGACTGAACATACTACCAATTTGGTTCATGGTATAATTCAGTTTCTTCTTCTTTAGCACTTTTTTGTAACCATCCACAATGCCAGAAGTTGACTTCTCAAGCTGAGTATAAATTTCAGGATGCTCATTTAGTTGATTTAATTGAGCATATCCTGCCGCCATGGCTACAGGATTTCCTGAAAGCGTTCCTGCTTGATATACAGGACCAGATGGAGATACGAAATCCATAATATCAGCGCGACCTCCATATGCTCCGACTGGCATTCCTCCTCCAATAATTTTCCCTAAAGTGGTCAAGTCCGGTATCACATTGAATACTTCCTGAGCTCCACCTCTAGCCAACCTAAAGCCAGTCATGACTTCATCAAAAATTAGCAATATTCCTTCTTGATCACATAATGCTCTTATTCCTTGTAAGAAGCCTTCCTTAGGAAGAACACATCCCATATTACCTGCAACAGGCTCAATGATAATAGCCGCAATTTCTTCTTTGTTATTGCTGACAACCTCACGTACTTTCTCTAAGTCATTGAATGGCGCTAAGAGGGTATCTTTAGCTGTTCCAGCAGTTACGCCAGGACTATCTGGAGTCCCCAATGTCATTGCTCCACTTCCTGCTGCTATCAAGAATGAATCACCATGACCATGGTAGCATCCCTCAAACTTTAAAATTTTATCTCTTTTAGTAAATCCTCTTGCTAGTCTGATCGAGGACATAGTCGCTTCTGTTCCAGAGTTGACCATTCTTACTTTCTCGATAGAAGGAACCATCTCACAAATAAGCTCTGCTACTTCTACTTCCATTCTGCTTGGAGCTCCGAATGAAGGAGAATCAATGACTGCTTTTATAATAGCCTCCTCAACCAATCCATTTGCATGACCTAGGATCATAGGCCCCCAGCTATTGATTAAGTCGATGTACTCGTTTCCATCTTCATCATACATGTATGCACCTTCCGCTCTAGCAAAAAAAAGTGGATCCCCACCCACTGATTTAAATGCTCTAACAGGAGAATTCACTCCACCTGGGATATAGTCTTTAGCGCGTGCAAAAAGGTCTTTACTTGTATTAATCTTCATTCTTCGAAACTGAATCTGATTGAACGTTTTTATTTTTTAACTGTAGGTCTTCTAATTGAATAATGGGCACTACCTGATTGTCATTGTATCCTCCATATCTCAATCCCTCCATAATCACACCACGAGCTATATCTCCGTCTGAAAGTCCTCTTTGAAAGTACTTTCCATTTTTCTTCATCAATATTCCTAGCTGCATGACCAATTCATAGCCGGTTAAATGATACTGATTAGGCTTGTCTCCAAGCTGATCAATAAATTTTCGTTCTACTTGCTGATATTCTACCTCTGCTTTTTTGAAAAAGGAGGAACTAATCATGTACGCTCCAATTCTTTCTAATTGATCATAAGACGATAGATTGAAATCCAACCAACTATCGTATCCTATCAGACCAATAGTATCACTTCTCACATCAACGAGACTGATCAAATTATTAACTAATAGATTACTTGATGTAGCCGCGAAAATGTGGCCAACACTATCTCTATCTACCATGAACTTCACCTCATAATATTCGAGCTTATCTTCTCCATTATTATCCTTCAATATCCTTTTCGTTTTTTCATCTCTCAACACTCTATTTCGCACATATCTGCCGGGAAGTAATGCAATGGAATCAATTTCTTTTTGATTAAACAATGTATCTAACCTGAACTCATATTGTTCAGTAAAGTCTCTTTGCACTTCCAAAGCACCCTCTGTAGTAAGGCGTTGATATTTTACTATAAAAAAGCTATCTCTCTGTATAGTATTCTTATATGCTTCAGCAACCAAACTATCTCTTTCCGTTTCATAGAAAATGAGCACCTTTTTATTTTTCGTAAACGTTGATGAAGCAAAATTTGCAGCCATTCTTCCCTGAGTTTCATA
>JBGCFL010000075.1:0-19007 GCA_045106975.1 Ekhidna sp.
TACATCAGATGATTTGGTACTGTTTGGGAATGAGTTGCTAACGGGAGATTTTTTTAAGCCCGACTTCAAAAAAGAACTTTTTAAAACTCAGTACACAGCAGATCAAACGGCAACAAACTACGGTTTGGGGTGGTACATAGGCGAAGACATGAACGGACATAGAATCTGGTATCATGCAGGTGAGGGCCCATCTACAGGAGCGCTGTTACTCTTATACCCAGATGATGATATCGTTATTTCTCTACTCACCAACACTCCCATACTAACTAACGCTCCAGATGGACTCCCCTTAGAAGTGTTGAAGCTTGGAGCATTTTTGTATGCTAATGGGAATTAGCTTTTTATAAGCTGACGACAAAAGATCGTTTATAAACTGCATAACAATGAAACAAGCATGTGATAGTGTAGTTTACATTTCATGATCTTCGATACTTCCTACACAGATAAAAGAATTATTCGTAAAATCAATAGTGCCGTAGGTCTTCCTTTTGGATTTAAAGAGCGATGGAAGCTGGGAGGAATTGGATCAAGAAGAATGGCGATAGAGGAAATAAGTCCAGAGTATGAAAAATACCTCAATGCAGACCATTACGTTAGCAATGCCAACATAGAATTAAGACCTAAAGGTGTTTTGATCCACTTCCGTCACAAACTACAGGCATATACTTGGGTGATGCCTTATGCTCATTTGAAAATTGAAGAGGGGGAGAAGCTGAAACTTACCGCTGAGGGAAAATTTATCCGTTTTAAAAATGCACTAGAGATGAATGCTAAATTCATTGAGAAGATGGTTCGTTTATCTAAATAGAAGCATATGAAGTACCTGCAAAACATCTTCTTTTACATTTTTTTTTTTTTTTTAGGTTTAATAGTTGGAGCCTTTGTGGCGTCATGGACAATCACTATTAAAACGGGATTTACAGGTGGAGCTACGCTAGTTTTTTATGGAGTAATTGGCGCTTTCCTCGGGTTGATATTAAGTGTTCGTCTTAATAGAAAAATCAAAAAAGTATTGATTAGAAATGTGATTTCTATACTAGGAGCTGCTTTTTTGATTAGTGTTGTGTTATTTATTAGACTAGCTCTTAATTTTGATTGAGTACATGCTCAATAACTCTACGGTTTGTGCAATTGCCCCTCAATTCATCAATGTATTTGTGTGACAAAACAAGGTTGGGATACATAATTAGGTTCATTTACTAGCCTAGTATAACTATTATATCTACAAATACGTATATCGTAAATTATAATATCTACATTTACGAATATGAAAGGATCTTACCTAGGAGAATTCGAAGAAATAGTACTGTTAATCGTTGGTGTTTTTAATGGAGATGCTTACGGTGTGAACGTGAAAAAGCGTCTCATCGAGCAACTCAATAGAAAAGTAACATTGAGCTCTGTTCATACTGCACTGCATCGTTTGGAGAAAAAAGGATTTGTTGAGTCAAAACTGAGCGAGTCTTCCAACGAAAGAGGAGGGAAGAGAAAAAGACTCTTCAAAATTACGGTGGAAGGGTCAAGTGCTTTAGAAATAGCGCGTGACACAAGAGAGCAACTATGGACAGAAATGCAAACTATTACGATTAACCCATCCAGCAATGGCCAATAGAAAATCTCCACCTCAAGCCATTGTTAAGCTTATGGAGCGGCTCTTTCGATCAGATAGATTGGATGAGATATCAGGAGATCTCATAGAGACGTACCATGATGATATTCAACATATGCCTAAATGGAAAGCCAGGTGGTATTTCATTGCTGGATTTCTATTTTTTCTCAAACCTTCAAACCATAAAGCTATGACCAATACAACTTTAATGCTGATCAGAAACTATTTGAAAATCGGATTTCGATCGCTCAAGAAAAATAAGGCGTATAGCACATTAAATATTTTAGGATTAGCAATGGGATTGGCTGTTGTCTTCACCACTATGGCTTGGGTCAACTACCATTCCAGTTTCGATCAATTCCACGAGGATCATGCCAATACGTATGAGGTAATGTTGAATAATTACAGCAGTGATGGCGAGATTCAAACCTATTCTGGAGGAGTCAATAGTGTGATGCATCAAGCGAAAGCGAGTATTCCTGAGATTACTTCTCTCACACAAACCTTTGATAATTGGAGATGGCCATCCGAGCAGTGTTTCAAGATAGATGAGGATAAAGAATGCATTTACAGTAAGGGAGTTTTCTCTGACTCTGCCTTCTTTGAGGTGTTTGATTTTAAGATACTTTCGGGCGATAAGAGTCCATTAAAAGATCCTAAAAGTATTGTTTTAACAGAAACGCTGGCAAAAAAACTATACGGAGATGAAAACCCTGTAGGGAAAACCTACAAAGTAGGTAATTATTATGAAGTGATTGTGACGGCCATTATCGAGGATATTCCTACTGAGTCATCTTTACAATTCACCTTTGTTGCTCCTTTTGAATTGTTGTACAGTATGTGGGGGACAAAAGCGGAACAGTATACTGAAAATAGTTTTACTACCTACGTGTCTCTGTCTAGTCCCGATGTAGAAAAAGTAGAGGGTGCGATTAACGCTATTTCCTCTAGTCATGAAGATATCTCTCATTTCTTACACCCATTGGATAAGGTACACTTGTATGACAAATTTGAAAATGGAAAATCTGTAGGAGGGCTGATAGACTATGTGAGAATTTTTGGGCTTTTTGCCATATTTACTTTGATCATGTCTATGGTCAATTTTATCAACTTGACCACCGCTCAGGCAGGCATTCGAGGAAAAGAAATAGGCATTAGGAAGGTTATTGGAGCCAATAAATCCATTCTTTCTTTTCAGTTCTTTTTTGAGATTTTCTTAAAAGTCTGTTTTGCGTCTCTCATTGCGTTTGTTGTAGTGATTTATTCTCTGCCTTTAATAAACAGCATGATAGGAGAGACTATCGTGATCACTTTTAGCATGGAACTTTTACTTCAGGTTCTGGCAATCATTATGATTACGACATTACTCTCTGGCATTTATCCAGTCATGATTTTGTCTCGTTTTGAACCAATGGAGGTGCTTAAAAATCTTCAATTTAAAGGAGGAGGCAAAAAGACGATAAGAAAATGGCTGGCTACTATCCAAATAGGTATCTCAGGCGTGATAGTCATTCTCACTACAGTTATCTATCTGCAATTCAATTATTTAAAGAATAAGGATATAGGGTATGATAGGGAAGGAATACTCATCATGGAACCTACTTGGGAGCACGTAAAGAATTATAAATCTTTCTCTAATGAGTTATTGAAGTATCCTCAAATCAAAAGTGTAGGTACTAGCAACGCCAATATGGTAGACGCACAAGGTGAAACAGATAATGTCTCTTGGCAGGGAAAGATAGAGGGTGAAAATCTTCTATTCAAGCAAATAGGAGCAGATAAAGGAATTTTAGATGTATTCAATATTGAAATTGTAGAAGGTAGTAGCTTTTATGGACCAGATACCTTAGAGCAGGTAATTCTCACAGAGGGTGCCGTAAAACAAATGAACTTCGAAGATCCAATTGGGAAATACATTACTCAAAATGGCCAAGAACGTAAGGTGGTAGGAGTCGCGAAAGACTTTTTCAGTGAGTCGTTGCATAAATCCATTTTGCCCACACTCTTATATAAGGTGGCTCCCAGATATGCCGGAACTATTTACATCCGTTATGATAAGGACTACCCTAAGGAATCATTAGAGATTATAAACTCCCAATACAATAAGTTTGAGAAGCGCCTGAATATGAAATATTCATTTCTTGATGAAAACTATCAAGAGCATTATCAAAGTGAACAGGTGATAAGCAAGCTTTCATTTATTGTAGTGATTCTTACGATCTTCATTGCAATCATCGGAATTTTAGGTCTATCAGCATTCAATGTCGTGAGACGATATAAGGAGATTGGACTAAGGAAAATTTTTGGAGCTAGCGTACCTCAAATAATTACCATTCTGTCCAAGGAGTTTGTGAGAATTACCTTGGTGTCCAGTTTTATCACTTTGCCAGTTGCTCTCTACTTAGCGGACTATTGGCTTTCCAATTTCGCATATAGGATACCAACTCCTTACACGATCTTTGGAGCTACTTTCTTTCTTACTTTAGCAATTATTGTGGTCTTGGTGAGTTTGCAATCCATTAAAGTGGCTAACCTGAACCCAACAAAAGTGGTAAGGAATGAATAGCAAATAATTCAATTTTCATTGAGTACATGCTCACTGGAAAATCCATATAGCTCTACCAATCTTTCGGCTTCTTCTACTTTGGTTTTAGGAATCGGAAATGTGTACTCTTTCTCATTTTTTCTAGTGCCTGCCTGTGTCAGAATAATGACATGCATAAGTAGACCAATATCATGATGTTCTGCTATTTTCATTTTCTTGAGAGTGGTGCCTATTTGATTGAAGAAGAGTAGAAGATCATTTATTAAAAAGGCATTTTCAGTGAAAGTTACCTTTCCTTCTAGTTGAGAAGCCATCTTTTTGGTTTGTGAGACTGTGCCCAAGTACATCAAAGAACCGATCAATACTCCAAAGGCAATGCCACCGCCTATAGAAACACCTATTAATGGGATTAATTCAAAGCTTGAATAGACCATTGCAAAAAATATAACAATGGCTATTATACTTGTCATGATAATGGACCCTTTGAGGTCACTTCTATCAGCTGCTTTCTTCCATGAAATAAATGCCTGCCATTCCTCTTTAGTAAACTCCCAAATGTGGGAACTTTCAATATCTCCATCTTTGATTTCTACGATCATTTTAGACATCCAGCCTCTATTAAGTTTCAGCATCAGCCTCGTAGAGAAATAGCCTCCAACTAATCCAGATATTGATCCGAGTAGAACCAAGAAGCTAAATCCATCTATAAAGAGAAATAGTGTGGATATAAAGGCCAATGAAAAACACCCAATAAGGAGAAGCGTGACGAAAACAATTTTGAGAATAAAGAAGCGATTTCTAGATTTATTGACCTTCATTTTTGTTGGGATAGGTGGTGAGGAATGCGTTTTATTTGATTGTTTTTATTTCGTCAAATTCGTCATCGGTCAATACGAGGTGGAAGTCATTGTCCGGAAAAACATCTTGCTTAATCACGTTCTTAATTGATGTAAATCCTGTCATCACTTCTTCGGTCAGTGCTTCTTCACTCACAACAACTATTTTCAATTCGAAAACATCATCTCTATTCTGATCGAGTAGCATACTTGCTTCTCGCTCATCATTGAAGAAATCCATCATGATCATAAACTCCCCAATAACATCTACTTGGTCTACAGTCACAGGATCATTGTAGAATATCTCGCCCTTTTTAAACTTCCTCTTAAAATCAAATCGATCATCCAAAATTTTTCTCAAAGCAAACTCTCCAAGTGATTCTGATCGTTCGTCTTCTAATGAGGATGAGTCGGTGTTCTGTGCAGCTGTAGTCGACTCAACTTCTGGATTTTCAGCTATCCATTTCGGTGTGTTTTGATAGCTAATTTTAAGTTTACTGAGACCATCTGGGATGGAGGTGATTTGCGTATTATCAAGATTCAATTCCTTCAACGAAACCATTTCATTTAACCATACGGGAAGCTCTGAAATTGGATTTTCTGCTAGATCGATTGTTTCTAGATTCTTGAAATCTTTCAAGTAAATAGGAAGTGACTTTAGGTTGTTCTTTGCTAGATCTAAAGAAACGATGTTGGTCATTTCTTCCAATTCGTCAGGGAGAATTTCCAATTTTTTGTATTTCAAACTAACTTCAGTGGCTGTTTCTGGGTTCTTCAATGCTTCATCCCACGAAGATTCATAAAGACTTCCCCAAGCGATAAAGAGAGCGATGGAAGGCAATCCGAAAAAAAGGAAAGCTTTTCCTCTTGTTGGACTTTCTGATTTTCGTAATACTTTTTTTGGAGAGATTAATCCCACTAGAAAAAGGAGTCCTAGAATAAATGAGAGTAGAAATGTGCTGACAGCCATGATGTGTTTTTTGTTCAAAATTGGCATAATAACTAGTGAAAAAATATACCCTAATGAGGGTGAATGGCTATACCATGAACTACTGATACTAATCTGAAATTATTCAATATTGATTAGGTTGTTAATTTATGTGTAGGTACATTTAATCTATTAAACCAACATTATTCTGTCTACAGAAAACACAAAAGGCGTTCGAATTACCGCAACTGTATTGCGTTACCTTCTTGGATTGATCTTCCTAGTCTTTGGATTAAATGGATTCTTCAATTTCATCCCAATGGATCCTCCACAAGGAGACCTTATTACTGTCTTCACTGCATTAGAGTTGACAAAGTTCATGTTGTAGTAAAGGTTTTCGAAATACTTGTGGGAGTACTGTTATTAACAGGATTGTACGTGCCACTTGCTATTGCGATTTTAGGGCCAATTGCGCTACATATCTTTGTGCTTCACACTCAAATGGCACTTGAAGGATTACCAATGGCTATTTTTATTTTATTAGCGACGCTATTTATGGCTTATGCTAATAGAGATAACTATAAAGGCGTATTTGCCAAGAAGTAGAAAAAATTTGAATGAGATGGAAGCCTATTCATGAATGTGAATAGGCTTTTTATGGTTTAAAGGATGCATATTTAATCCTGTAGTAGAGAAGCAATTTTTGAAAATGAACTTAATATATTTTTTACTGATTTATTGATCACATGGTATACACCTACAAAGGATCCGCATTGGGATCTTTCTTCGGAATGAGTACGCACTTTCAAGAAGACCAACCCCATTTTGGTAACTCAAAAGGGCTCATCAATATATTCTGGAACAGAAATGATGAGTCGGTCATTTTCATGAAAGACGATATTCCTTTTACACTGTTACCCAATCAAATTACAACCAGCACCTATTTGCAGAGAATTACTTTTGAGCCTCAAAGTGCACCTTTGACGGCATTTACTTTTAATAGAGAGTTCTATTGTATTCAAGACCATGACGAAGAGGTTTCTTGTAATGGGATCATTTTTTTTGGAACACAGGCTCAACCCATCATTTCGTTGAACATAGATGATATTTCAAAATTCAACACACTTCACGAGGTTTTTATTGATGAGTTTACAACTCGTGATAACATTCAAGGAGAGATGCTAGTGATGATGCTGAAACGGTTGATTATAAAAACAACTCGTCTCGCAAAGGAGCAGTTGATCTCAGGAGACCTTAAAGAGAATCAAATAGATATAGTAAGGAAGTTCAATGTGCTGGTAGATACGCACTACAAGGAAAAGAAACAGGTAAATGAATATGCTGAAATGCTATTCAAATCACCAAAGACGCTATCCAACCTATTTGCGAAATATAATCAACAGTCCCCGCTCCAGATCATTCATGAGCGTATTGTCTTAGAAGCAAAGCGATTACTTAGATATACGGATAAAAATTCTAAGGAAATAGCTTTTGAGCTTGGTTTTGAGAGCGCAAGCCCATTTCAAAAGATGTTTAAGAAAGCGACGGGTTTAACTCCTCAAAGCTTCAAGAATGAGCATACTTGACCCTGATCCTTGGATAGTTTCTCCTTTTTTGGAATAAAAGGAAAAATTGACATTCTATCGGGAAATGTGAACACTTACTTCGTTACGTAAGCCCCGTAAAATTGTATTGTAAAACGAAAACAAAAATTATAAACAATACAAATTATGTCAACATTTAATGTCCCAACTAGAAACGAAGTAAGTGAAAGTAATCAAGCCATCTTCGACCAATTGGAAAAAGGAATTGGTTTTGTTCCAAATCTTTATGCTTCCTATGCACACAGTGAAACTGCTCTAGCCGATTACTTAGCTCTTCAAAACAGGAAAAGTACTTTGAGTGCTAAAGAAAGAGAAGTGATAAATCTTGCAGTGAGCCAAGTGAACGAATGTGTTTACTGTCTGTCTGCTCACACTGCCATCGCTAAGATGAATGGATTTACTGATGATCAAATTTTAGAACTAAGAGCCGGTGAAGCTTCATTTGATAACAAATTGAATGCACTTGCAGCATTTGTAAGAAACAGTGTCATCAACAGAAGTAAACCAGATGCAGAGGTGACCGAAGGTTTATTCAACGCTGGATATACAAAGGCAAATCTGATCGATATTTTATTAGTGATAGGAGATAAGACCATTAGCAATTTCCTACACGGAACAACTCAAATACCAGTAGATTTTCCTGTTGCTCCAGAACTAGAATTAGCAACAGCTTAATTAATAAATCAAATAACTAAACAATCAATACAATGAAAAAAGCATTATTATCTATCGCCCTTGTAGCAGTTACTATTTTCACTCTAAGTGCACAAGATGTTCAAACGATCAAATTGGATCAAGTTCCTGGAGAGTTCAAAACAACTGAACTTACGCTTAAAGCAGGCAAGTCATATGTTTTCGAAGTGACTAACGAAGGAGTGGATAGCGAAGTAGGATTTGTGATAGCTCCTCTTGGCAAAACAGAGAGTAAGTTTCATGTAGCCAATTCTTATCTGAGTAAGACGATTAAAGACGGTGAAACAGCTTCTTCACAAGAAGTAGTATTAGAAGCGGGAGAATATCAATACTGGTGCCCACTTAATCCAACACCAGCATACGTTATTACAGTAGAAAAATAAATTTAAACGAATAGGTTAGTAGTGGTGATTAAGCTGTCTGTATTTTGCAGATGGCTTTTTTATGTAAAAAAAGATGTGCCTTAATCACAACTTCCCTTTTCACTTGGTAAAACTCTTTGTGGATATCAAAAGGAGGATTACCATTTGGCTCAAGATGACTATATGTGCCGTCTTCATTCATTTCGTAACTATTCACATTGTCCATTTGATTGTATCGCAACAAATTAATCGCTTGCTGTTTCAGCAATGGATCATTAATGATGAATAGAGATTCCAATCGTCTGTCAAATGATCTAACCATCATGTCGGCACTGCCACAGTATACTTTTGGTTCGCCATTATTATGGAAATAGAAAACACGTGAATGTTCCAAGTATTCTCCTACAACGGACCTCACAGAAATGTTTTCGCTCAATCCAACTCTACCAGGTCTCAAGCTGCAAATACCTCTTACGATAAGCTTAATGGAAACTCCAGCCTTGGATGCTTCATAGAGCGCTTCAATTGTTTCTTTGTCTTGTAGTGAATTAATCTTGATGACAATGCCACTCGGATTTCCAGCTAAAGTATTTTCTTTTTCTTGATTGATGAGTTGAATCAACTTGGATCGCATCTGAGTAGGAGCAGTGATGAGAGTGTCATACTCTTCAGGCATAGAGTGCCCCGTGATTACATTGAAGAATTCCTGCACATCATTCGCGTACTGCTCATTAGAGGTAAGTAGACTTAAATCAGTGTATAGCTTAGATGTGGTTTCATTATAGTTGCCACTAGACATGTGTACATATCTATTCACTTTCGTTTTCTCCTTGCGTACAATCAAAAGCAGTTTCGTGTGTGTCTTCAAAGATCCCACTCCATAGATTACAAAGCAACCTGCTTTTTGTAGTCTTTGAGCTTGGCGCATATTATTCTCTTCGTCAAATCTTGCCTTTACTTCAAATAGTACAGAAACGTGTTTCCCATTTTCGGCAGCAAGTAGCAGAGCCTCAACCACTCTTGAGTTTTTGGCTACTCTATAAATGGTTAGCTTGATAGAAAGGACATTCGAGTCTTCAGCCGCTTGTTCTAGTAAATCAAGTAATGGCTCAATGGTATTGTAAGGATGATGAAGCAAGATATCTCGATCTTTCAGAATTTTGAACATATCTTGATGCTCAATATCTGACATACTAATAGGAGGTTCCGCTTTTGGACGAACTGGCTTAAATTCATTGAACTCTTCATGATTCACGATTTGCCACAGTCCGGTAAAGTCTATTAATGAGCCCTCAGGGGTTATTTTAATATTTTCTTCACCTATTTCATATCGCTTCTTTAGTTGCTTTATCAACCAAGGGTCTGAGTTTTCCGCTACTTCCATTCGCACAACACGACCTGTCTTCCTTGTTTTCAGCTTTTTCTTTACTTCTTCCAGAAAATTTGCCTCAATGTCTTCTGATTCCTCCAGCGTGAAGTCTCCATTTCTAGTGACTCTGAATAAAGAGCTTGAAATGATGTTTACATTCTTGAAGATATGATCAAAATGCTCTTGAACAATCTTTTCAATAGGAACAAAAATGACTTTTCCTTTTTCTTCAATTTCATAAAACCGAGGAAGGTTTTGCGGTAATTGAATAAAAGACATTTTCTTTTTTTCCTTCGCTTTTGGAGATTTGGTAACGACACCAAATATTAAGATGTTGTTCATCAAAATAGGGAAGGAGTGGTATGGGTCAAATACCATTGGCGTTAGCATCGGGAAAATCGTTTTTTCGAAATACCGACTAGCTGACTTTTTATGTTTTTCTGAAAGTTGAGTATAGTCCTTTATTTCAAAGGCGTGATTTTTGAAGAAAGGAGTGAGGCTTAAAAATAAATCGTTTTGTTCATTCCCAAATTGCTTCATTCCTGAAAGCAGTGCTTCTTTAAAAGGGATAACATTCAATCCAGAATAGTCTACTCTGTCATTTCCATAATCAAGGTAATTATACAAACTGCCGACTCTAATCATGAAAAATTCATCAGCATTAGAAGATGTGATGGCAAGAAATTTTAGCTTCTCAAAGAGGTTTCTCTGCTCTTTCTTTGCTTGATCCAGCACACGGTGATTGAACTGTAACCAGCTTAAATCACGACTGATAAGGTCACTTTTATTTATAAGATCATTGGGGCTTTGCATGCTAACACGATGATAAACAAAAAAAGCCTGTTCTGCTAAAGCAGAACAGGCTTAATAACCTTATTTAAAAAGGCGATTAAATGATATTCATTTCTGAAAGCGTGTCATTAGTCTTTCTAACAGCTGCTGCACTTTCTTCTAGCTTCGTTTTTTCCGTATCGTCCAATTCAATTTCTACTAAGCTTTCGATACCATTTCTACCTATGATTGCTGGCACACCAATACAGATGTCTTTCAATCCGTACTCACCATCAAGCATAGAAGAACAAGGGAACATTTTTTTAGTGTCACAAGCAATTGCCTGTACCATTGCAGATACAGCGGCTCCTGGCGCATACCATGCAGAAGTACCAAGTAATTTGGTCAATGTAGCTCCGCCAACCTTCGTTTCTTCCAGAACATAGCTCAGTTTATCCGCATCTAAAAATTGAGAAACAGGGACACTATTTCTTGTAGCCAATCTTGTCAAAGGAATCATGCCTGTGTCACTGTGTCCACCTATTACCATTCCGTCTACATCTGACATAGCACACTCTAATGCTTCAGCCAATCTGTACTTGAATCGTGCAGAATCTAATGCACCACCCATTCCGATAATTCTATTTTTAGGAAGACCCAATGCTTTGTGAGCCAAGTAAGTCATGGTATCCATCGGATTAGATACAACAATGATGATCACATTTGGAGAGTGCTTGATTAAGTTCTCTGCTACAGATTTTACAATTCCAGCATTTGTAGAGATCAATTCCTCTCTAGTCATGCCTGGCTTTCTTGGAATACCAGAAGTGATTACCGCGACATCACTGTCAGCAGTCTTTGAGTAATCGTTGGTAGTTCCTGTGATTTGAGTGTCAAAGCTATTGAGCGATGCAGTTTGCATCAAATCCATTGCTTTTCCCTCAGCAAATCCTTCTTTGATATCTATCAATACTACCTCAGCAGCAAAATCTTTAATAGCGATGTATTCTGCGCAACTTGCTCCTACAGCACCAGCGCCTACTACGGTTACTTTCATGTTATTTTTAGTTTAAAATGGATTGATTTTTCAAGACCGCAAAATTAGTGATTTGAGAGGAGATTCAGATGCTTCTTGAGAGGTGAATTGATGAGTGGAGGAAAGGGTGGTGTCAGTTGGGGGTGTACGATCAGTAATAAAGTTTTAAGTATCTCAATTGGTACTGATTAAAATAAAAACATGGTTAAATCACTATTTAGTTTAGACTAAATAGTCGTAATTCTATCATTTAGTTGATGCATTTAATATATCAGGATGACATTGTAAGAATATATTGCATCTCTAAAAGGTCACACTTTTGCATGAATCCCTTAGATTTGTATGGTAAAAAATACTACTACTTTATTTTTAATATCGATATAATCTATTAGCCCGTCTTATAATTCGAATCATCACCAAAAAATATATTTAATTAACCATTAAATTATTCAAAACCAACCTTAGACATGAAAGTTAAGCACTTCTTATCAGCTCTCGCCTTTATTTCAGTACTTACTTCGATTGCTCAAACTCAGACAAAGCATGAGCCAAAAATTTTTAGAGACTCTATTGATAGAGTACATGTAAATATGGAGTTACCTGTATATCTAAGCATTTCAAGTACACCAGATGGAAGTGATTCTCAAGTTTTGAAGGGGCAAGACCCAAAATATAGCTATCCTATGTTTTTGGATACCGAAGGTTACAATTCTATAAGGTCACCTTGGAAGGTAAATCCAGAAACGAAAGAGACTGTTTATCCAAAAGAAGATGTTGTTTTTGAAGTCTATGCAGATAGTAAAGCTCCGATTTCAAAAATGACTTTTGCTTCGAATAAAAAAAATGTAGAAGGAGGAAAAGTTGCTGTAGGAGATGGTAAAGTGACTCTTGTGTCAGAAGATGCACTTTCTGGAGTGCAAAGTATATACTATTCAATAGACAAGGCTCCTTACCAGAAGTACTCAATGCCTTTCTCTTTAGAGGAAAAGGAATATAATATCCAGTACTATGCGGTTGATAATGTTGGGAATATTGAAGAAGTGAAAGAAATCAATCTTTATTTAGATAAAACTGCTCCAGCAACTGAGATGACTGTTGATGGAGATTTATCTGAGACAGTTCTATCCAGTAGATCTACTATAAAATTGGATGCATCAGACAAATCATCTGAAATTTTAAAGACATACTACTCAATTGACGAGGGAAGAAAGACTACTTATGTAAGACCAATTAGTTTGACAACACTTTCAGAAGGAGAGCATACCATATCTTATTTTTCAGAAGATATTCTTAATAATGCAGAAGATAAAAATACATATACCTTCTTTCTAGATAAGTCAGCTCCGAGAGTTATAGATGAGATTATTGGTAATACTTTCATTTCAAATGGGAAGGAATATTATTCAGGTAAGACAAAATTGAAGCTTGTCTCTTTGGATAATAAATCTGGAGTTAAGGAAGTAAGATATTCTGTTAATGGGGGAGAATTTAAATTGTACGAAGATCCATTCTATTTGACACAATCTGGAGCCTTGAGTATTGAATTATTAGCAATAGATAAAGTCAATAATAAGGCTAGAATAGATGCGTTTTCTGATAAAAGCAACATGAGAAGCTTTGTAGATTTATCCGGGCCTGAGCTTGATTATTCGTTAACTGGGCCTTCCTTCAAAGTAAAGGATACTGTCTACATTTCTGAGAGAACTAAAATAAGCCTTACAGGGAAAGATGCTGAAGCAGGATTTAAGGAAATTGATTATCAAGTAGGTTCTTCTAGTAGTTCTTCATATTCAGATCCTCTTTCAATAAAAGAAGAAGGATTCCATAAGATAACTTATAATGGATATGATAATCTTCAAAATTCAAACACGAGTAATATTTTCTGTTTAGTGGATAATACTGGGCCAGAAGTATTTAGTAGATTCAGTATTGAGACGAGCAAGACTAAAACGATAGATGGTAAAACGGTAAGTGTATACCCTCCGCATGTGGTTTTATTTCTATCTGCTACGGATAGATATGCTGGACTAGATAAGATTAGCTATCAAATAAATGGCTCATCCAATCAGCCTTATAGAAGCTTGATTGAGGACTTTGCTAGGAATAAGTTATATACTATCGTGGTGTCTGTTTCAGATAAACTTGGCAATTCAAATGAAAAAGAAGTTCAGTTTTACATCGAATAGTTCTAATTTTATCAAATGATAAAGATGGTAAGAGCGATCCAATGTTCTTTTCTACTCATGCTTATCTCTTTCAATGTTTTTTCGCAGAACTTGACAGAGGAACAAAGTGCTCAGATTGAACAATATAAGCTTGCTTTAGGTACGGCGGTTGAAAACAATGAGCTCGTTAATGCTGCTTCTGTCAGTAGTAAAATCGCTTATACTTTTTGGGACGGTGAAGAGTACGATGAAGCAATTTCCTTTTTCAACAAGTCTATAGAGTATTGTAATAAAGTTAAGAATGTAAACGGAGTGAAAACAGTTCGTTTTAATCTTGGACTAGTTAATATTGATAAAGGAGATTATCAAGCAGCTCTTGATGAATTTAACAAAGGAGTTGTCATAGCTAGGGACTTGAACCAAAAGAAGGATATTCTTACAGGTTTAATCAACATCGCTTCCATCAGTCAAAGCTTAGGTCAAAATCAAGAAGCAGTAGATAATGCTTTAGAAGCTTTGGAATACGCACAAGAGCTTAAAAATTTAAGTCTTACAAAAAGGTGTTACGGTATTTTATATGAGAGCTATCAGGAGCTAGGGAATTCAGAAAAATCCATTGAGTACTTCGATCTTTATTCTACTGTCGATAAATTCATGCGGGATGAGCAGGTGAAACAAATTGAAGAAGAATCTGAACAAAAAGTAAGTTCTATCCAGAATGAGAAGGATAAAACGGACAAAAAACTATACAGTAGTAATCAGCAGCTGCAGGTAGCAAAAGACTCCCTTCAAATAGCAAGAGAGATCACAGAAAGGCAAAAATTGCAATTGAAATTGAATGAAGTGACTCTTCGTGAAAAAGAAGCCCAACTTAAAAACGAAAAGCTGATTAGGTATGGCCTTACAGGTATCGTTTTATTAACGATCATTTTCTTGATTGTACTTTATGTCCAGTACAGACAGAAAAAGAAAAAGAACATACTGCTTCAAACTCAATATGAGAAAATCAATTCTCAAAAGGAAAAAATTGAAAAACAGGGTGAATATCTCTCCATCAAGAATGAGGAACTTGTGGTAGTGAACAAGGAAAAAAACCTCATGATGAGTATGGTTGCTCATGATCTAAAAAAGCCTATCAATGATTTGTCTTCTCTTTCTTCTTTACTAGAAGTCTATAAAGACAATCTTCCTGATGATTTTAATAATTTGATTGGAATCATAGGGAAATCTGCAGATGGGTATAAAAAAATGGTTCACAAAATTTTGGATGCAGGAGCTATCGAAAACAGGAAACTGAATGTTGTTCAAGAAAAACTGAATCTGGTAGATGTTTTAACTTCCAATGCTGAGGTTCAAAGCATTCTAGCAAGCAAGAAAAAAATAACCTTCAATGTAGAAGACATTCCAGAATCTGCATATGTAAAAGGCGATAGTATCTACCTCAGTCAGGCTATGGAAAACATAGCTTACAATTCCATAAAGTACTCTCCGGAAGAATCTACTATATTCATAGGGGCTAAAAAGAGTGATGGGAACTACAATATTTATATCAGAGATGAAGGTCCAGGTATAGACAAGAAGGATCAAATTCACCTTTTTGATATGTTTAAACCGCTTAAGAGTGGAGATTCTGAATCTTCAGGACTTGGACTCTCTATTGCGAAAAAATACATGGAAGCAATGGAAGGGACTATTCATTGTGAGAGTGATGGCTCAAATGGAACAACATTCTTTCTAGGTCTAAAAGAGTGGTCTTAACCTTCTGATAAATTAGATCTTTAGGTATTATTCTTTCAATAGAGTACCCTCTGTATAGTTATTAACACAAAAAAGCTCTGAATTTATTCAGAGCTTTTTTGTTTGGATTTCTCGCAAGAAAAGATTTAATCAAAATCAATATCGCATCCTTCCAGATTGTTGACTAATGCAGCAGCATCGGTTACTTCTTTTACACTTTCAACAAGATCTGAAGTCAATGACTCGGTACATAACTCATCAAAGTCTTCATCAAAAGCATTCCAAATTGGAGAAAATTCACTGCATGTAAATTCCTTTGTTCCTTCATCAATAGCGGAGAAGTAAGCCACCAGTGCTAGACGAGAATCATTATAGTCTTTTGCTTTTTGAGTGCAGTCTATTGCTTTTACAACATCTTCTGAATCACATGAATTCAAGAAGCTTCCTAGAGCAATGAGGGCGATTAAAGTAAGTTTGTTTTTCATTTTCTAAAAATTGAATTGAGTTGCAAAATTACATTTCTTTCTGCTATTCAAGATTGGAATGTTTTGGTTGTCAGAGCTGTTTTTAAATAAAAAAAACCTCACATTTCTGTGAGGTTTTCGTGATTCGCCCAGGGCTCGAACCTGGAACCCCCTGCTTAGAAGGCAGGCGCTCTATCCAGTTGAGCTAGCGAACCGAAGTTCAATGGTTAATCAGCAACTGGCCTGATTAATCTGCGGAGAGAGGGGGATTCGAACCCCCGGTACGATCACTCGCACGCATGTTTAGCAAACATGTGGTTTCAGCCACTCACCCATCTCTCCGGGTATCATTTCTGAATGCCAAAATCGAGCACTTTTTATTCGATTTTTGATTCCTTTCTCTCAAAAGGAGTGCAAATATAAAATGTTCATTTGAAAAAATGCACTAACTGAGCAATTGTAATCTCAAATAATAAATAAAATTCAAATTCATTGAATAGGACTCAGTATCAATACATCTACAACGATTTTAAATCAGACTTGCGAAGTGATATCGAGTTTTAGTTGACATTACTGACACTTAATTAGCATATTCATAGCTCTTTGCAGAAAGCTCTCCAATTCTTAAACGGTGAATCGACGTTTCATCATTAAAAAATGTTAATCAGTAAAAAAGATGAAGCTGTGATTTAGTTGATCAATTACATTTGCGTGATTGCAAAATTTAGTTTTACCTCTCCATTTTGGAAATGGATAGAAATAACGATTCTGCAATCAGAAAAACTTAAAATCTAAATAAGAGAGAAGTATTTTTTATGAAATGGGCACATTCCATAGGTATCGTTGAAATAGTATTGATTGCTACATTCTCCATTTTATATATCATCTTCATTTGGAGAGTTGTACGTACTACAAAAAGATTAGGACTGCCTTTCAGAAGGGTTATTCTCAAAACGCTTCTTCGTAGTATTTACTTTGGGCTGATAGTTACAGCATTGTTGGGGCCTAGCTTTGGTGATGCCTCCAGGGAAATTAAGACAGTAGGCAAGGATATCTTTATATGCTTGGACATGAGCCAATCCATGGATGCTTTTGACGTTCAGCCTACTCGTCTAGAAAAAGTCAAATTTGAACTAAAAAATATTGTTGAAGCATTCAATTCAGACAGAATAGGACTTATAATGTTCTCTAGCGAAGCATATATTCAATGTCCATTGACCTACGATAATAATGCACTCAATCTCTTTATTCAAACTTTGAATACAGGCCTTGTGCCAAACTACGGAACGGACTTTGGGCCGCCACTCGATCTTGCTTTGGAAAAACTCACTCAGGATGACACCACCATTACACAATCCAAATCAAAGATCATTATTCTCATAAGTGATGGGGAAGATTTTGGTGAGAATACCGAAGGAGTGGCAAAAGATGTGGAATCAGAGGGTATCAAACTGTTTACGCTTGGTGTTGGCACAAAAACAGGAAGCCAGATTATGACAAGAAATGGATTTAAGAAGGATAAACAAGGACAAGAAGTTCTCACAAAATTAAATTCATCTTCTTTAGAAGATCTTGCAGATGATACAGATGGAGAATACTTTGAAATAAATGAATCAAGAAACGATGTAGAGCGTTTAATAAGTGCGATCAATAATGTGGAGGGGGAATTACGTGAAGCAAAGCAAGTCGATTCTACTCAAAATAGATACTTCTACTTTTTGGGCTTAGCCCTTGGTTTGATGTTTATAGATGTTTTATTTGGTGTGAAATTGATCAAGTTATGAAAATAATACTTTTCGTTTTTTTAGCCTTATTTACAAATGATCCAAAAGAGATTGCGAGAATTAATGCTTTGAAAAAAGAAGCAGAAAAGGCGTACTTGGCAGGCGACTATGAGTTGGCTTTAGCTAAGTATGCAATATTATCAGATTCTATAGGAGTGGATGAAGATGAAATTAAACTCAATCTTGCTCATTCTCATTATCAATTAGGAGACACTACGGGAGCAAAATTGAATTATAATCAATTGACTCGATCTGGTAAAAATCCATTAAAATCCATTGCTTATCAACAGCTTGGAATAATGAGTAAAGACAATGGAAAGTTAGAAGAGGCTCTTCAACAAATGAAGTCAGCCATCAAATCTGATCCTAGCAACCAAGCTGCTAGGTATGACTATGAGGTAGTTAAAAAACTGATTAAGGAACAGCAAGAGCAACAGCAGCAGGACGATCAAAATAAGGACGAGGAAAATAAAGACGGAGAAGGAGAGGACGAAAACGAACAGAAGAAAGAAGAGCAGGAAGAAGGAGATAAAGAGAACGAAGAACAGAAAGAGGGAGAAAGCGAAGAGAAATCAGAAGAAGAAAAAGAGCAAGAGAGTGAACAAAAAGAGGGTGAAGAAAGTGATGAAGAGCAAAAAGAAAAGTCGAAGGAGGAGATGACCAAAGAGAAGTTGGAGGAAATGAACATCAGCGAGGAAAAGGCGAGAATGCTCTTAGAAGCAATGCGTCAGAATGAGATCAAGTATTTGCAACAGCAAAAAAGAAAAGCAACAGAACGTCCACCTAGTGGAAAACCAGATTGGTGATCACTAATTGTTCAGAATAATTAGAATTGATCATTGAATTTGCGAATTTCGCGGAAGAATTGATTTAACTCAAAAACATAAACCCCATTATGAAAGAAGTATACATTGCCTCAGCTGTTCGTACCCCTATCGGAAGCTTTGGAGGAAAGCTAGCTGGATTTTCAGCTACTGAACTAGGAGCATTTGCTATCAAAGGAGCATTGGAAAAATCTGGAATGCCTGCTGATCAGGTAAGTGAAGTGTATATGGGAAATGTACTTTCAGCCAACCTTGGACAAGCTCCGGCTAGACAAGCAGC
>JBGCFL010000076.1:0-17240 GCA_045106975.1 Ekhidna sp.
TTCCAGCGACCTCTTCTGAGAAATTGATGATGTCTAGACCGTCCCCATTGTTATTGGCATTCTCAATCGCCTGCCTCAATGATCCCGAACCAGAATCGTTGGTATTGGTGACTGTAAAAGTGGATTGGGCAGTAAGACCTACTGAAGTAATGAATAATAGTCCAGCGAATAGGTGTTTAATGAATCTAAGGCGATCGTTCATTTCAATTGTTTTATAAGTTAACTGGGTGTTATGATATCCCAATTACTAATAAAATGAAGGAATGCCTTTCAGTTAAAATTTTGTGAAGGATGAACGGATATTAGTGAAGTATGCTTCTAGAGTGTCCTAATCCGGTTGAGCAAGATATCTTTATACGACTTTGAAACGGGTATCTCAATACCAGCTACTTTGACAAATCCTGAACCGATTATCTCTAACGCTTCGATATTAATAATGTATCGCTGATGAACTTTCAAGAATGTGTTTTTTGGAAGCCTCTCTATAAAATCATTGAGTTTGCTTCTTACCAAATGCTTCTTATGCTGAAGATGAATTTCCAGGTAATTTCCATCTGACTTTACGAAAAGAATTTCTTTAATATTTAGTTTGACCAGCAAGTGATCATCTTTGATAAAAATATTGTCATTGATAACATGGTTCTCTTTTTCCAGGCTATCAGATTTTATTTGATTTGCAAATGAATTGATCCCTATCCTAATTGCTGTGTAAAGTTCTGCCTCCTCAAATGGTTTAACCAAATACCCATTTGGTTTAACAGACAAAGCCGCATCAATTGTTTGCTTGTCACCGTAAGCAGTAAGAAAAATAAACGGGACTAATCCCGATTCCTGAAGTTTCCCAGCCAGCCAGATTCCATCTTTATCTCCAATTAAGTTAATGTCTAATATGGCTAGATCTACTTTCAGATTTTGTATTTCTAGCCATGCCTTTTCCGCTTCATCAGCAGACCCGATGAGCTCGTAGTTTGCTTTTTTCAGATAGCTTTTGATGGTAGCACGCGTAATTGCTTCATCTTCAACTACGTATATCTGCAATCTCTCTTCAGGCACTAAAGTTGGGGTTTAAGTGAATTTGATAAACAGCTCCTTTATTGGAGAAGATATTAAATTTAGCTCGGATTTGATCGCAAAGCATTTCTATTAATTCCATACCTAAAGAACCGTTTTTTTCTATGGAAAAATCATCCGGAAATCCTTTTCCATTATCACGGATTTCTAAGGTTCCAGCTCCATTTTCTTCTTTTGAAAAACGTATCGATATTTTCCCTTCTTCACCATCAAAGGCGTATTTGTAACTATTTGTAAGGATCTCATTGATGATCAAACCCAATGGCACGGCATATTCCACATTCACTTTCATATCTATGATTTCAGTATCTACTTTTATCACCTGATTTCCACTAAATCCGCTCTCTATCAAATCAATTAATTCCTCAACATATGCTTTAAATGAAACATCTTTTGAGCTCTCATCGCCCATCAGCAAATTATGAATCAAGGCCATTGACTTGACCCGGCTTTTACTATCATTCAATATAGTATTAACTAAAACATTTTCACTTTTATCTGCTTGAAGTTGCAATAGTCCTGAAGTGACCTGCAAATTGTTTTTTACCCGATGATGTAATTCTTTTAAGAAGACTGTTTTCTCATGCAGTTTTTGTTCCGCAGCATATTTATTCTGCATCTTTCTTCGGTAATTAGAATAGAGAATTAACAGAATAAGAGTCAATACAATTATGCCAGCGATTAATAGATAGATTCTGTTTTTTTGGGTGGCCCTGTCTAGATCTGCTTGTTCAATTTCAAGTTCTTGTTCTGCCAGTAAAGCCCGTTGTTTATCTGAATCCAGCAAGGCAGTTACTGTGATAATATTGTTCTTACGTGCTATTGCTTTGAGAGAATCATCAAGATTATTAAATTTTTTTAAATACTTAGCTGCCATTTCGTATTCTTTGGCTAGCATAAAATAGTCACTTTCCACTTCCAGTGTTCTTAATTTCATATTGATCCAACCACGCCCTTTTAATAGGTGTTTGACTGTGTCAATATATTGTTTTGCGACATCTAATTGATTTAGATTCAAATAACATTCTGCAAGATCCAGTCTTTTAATTATGGTATTATCTACTTCATTGACAGTCTTACTTACCCTGATGTCTTCTTTGAGTAGTGGTATCGCTTCATCAAATTTATTCTGCTTTACTTTTATTTGACCAATCATGCCTTGGCAGTAGGTGGTCCAGTAAAATTTATTGGCTTCTGCGTAGTTTCCTAATCCATCATAACTATCCCTGGTGCAGATATATACTCCATCTTCATATGATTTTTGATAAAAATAAATAGCAGTATCATAGTCTTCACTGCTTTGATATAGTGAAGCTAATTTCATATAATGAACCATTCTATTCCACCCTTGAATTGGTTCCTTTTCAGTGGAAACAAAATCTTTGATTGCTTCCTCATAGAGCTTTGCGTCAACATAAATTTCCCAAAAATTAGTGGCAAATCCTTTTTCAATTCGCTCTTGCCGAATGGGTATAGCTTCCTTCAAATTGCCTGTCCTTCTGTAAGCTTCCTCCAACTTTAGAAGCGCTATTTGATTCCATCTTCTTGATATCTTATTTTCTTGCTCAAGCACTTTTACAAAAAGAGGAATACATTCATCAAACCTTGCCAGCGTATGATAAATATATGCCATAGGATACATCATTCTGAATGATAAAGTGGTGTCAGGTGAGTTTCTACTTTCTTTAAAAAAATACTCTGCTGGAGGCAACCATTCTTGTACAGCATTCAGAAAAATACCATCTCCTGATGATTCTAGACTATCCCAAACGTTCATAAAGCGTTCTGCTGATGTGAAATCATAAATGGATCTCACCTCTTCGCTTATCTGCTGACTTTTGAGTGTCAATGACTGTAGTACTAATATGTATGATATGAAATACTTCAACTAGCTACTTTTATGAATATGTGAATAACTAGAATTTCGCAATCATCTGCAAGATTATGTGATGTATGACCTTGCTTTTATCAAAGATGGTAGCGTTTATGTGAAATCAATTTACTTAAAACAAAAAAAGCGACCCTATTGGAGTCGCTTCAATCTGCTAACCGCCAGGTATACAGATGTTAACTTTTTCTTGCGTCCTTCAGTTTCTTCAAACCGTAAGCCCCTCCAGCAGCCAATAGAATGGAGAGACCTCCATCTATTGGTGTGGCTGGTGGTGGACTTTGAGCCATAACTGGTAGAATGATTAATAAAGAAGTTATTGTGAATATGTTTTTTGTAATGTTCATAGTTTTTGTGTTTTCTGATTTGAAAAATGGAGTGTCTTTAGACCCTTCGATAAACTCAGGGTGACACTCCGATTTCAATTAGTCAAGAATGATTTTATGTGTTTTCTCTCCGTCGAATACGAGGTAGATGCCTTTTGCATAAGCGGCAAGATTTACTTCTCCCTTTGATTTCACTGAAGTAGAGAGGAGAATTTTTCCATTCATGTTGAAGAGCTGATATTCTCTTGAGCTCTCATCTGCTTGTTGGATATGAAGAGTACTATTATTCGTGTAAATGAAAACGTCACTTTCTTCGAGTGCAAGAACATTCGTGGGATTAGAGGTGAGTATAAATCGATCCATATTGATTCCTGCTTCAGCATAAAAAGAGTAAGCTCCATTCCTTAAATCAACAACTTCCCCTATTAGGTTATCTTTCAGATACAAGCCTTGATCATAATTTTCTAACTGAATTGCAATCTGGTAATCTCCTGCATCTTGCGTATTTACTTGGAGTTGAATACTGTTCCAATCTGATGGCATTCCAGTGATCGCCAGTGACCGACCAGTCTTCATAGAGTAAATCCCATCATCTGATGAGGGATTAAACGAAGGGGCATCATACAAACGAACCAGTTGATCTTCTTGTGCATCCTCTGCTATGCTAATCACGGTCTGCTTAAATAAACCTTCAGCACTTTGAAGATTAATTCTAATGATTGGGGTGGCTGCATTTCTAAAGAAATTAGCATCATCATTTTCACCTGCTACTCTCATAGTTTCTAAAAAGGTGATATCTGTGTCTGTATCATCTTTAAGTTTCACGAAAAAGCCTTGTGCTGAACCAATGTGCTGATTGTATCTTGTTTGGCCTCCTGCCGCAGTGGTATTGATGGCTACTGTTGCATTGGCGGCTACATAATCGTTGTTCGTGCCCCGTTGTGAATCGGATCCATTATCGTCCCAGAAATATACCGCACCTTCTATATTATTATTTTCAGTGAGAAAGCTCTCTACATTTATTGCTGCCGGATAGGGATTGGATAATAGCGTCCATCCTTCAGTAGATTCGTTCGTTCCATCATTATATGTTCCTGTATATGTTCCTAAAACATTGATTGTTCCTGAGTTGGGACGGCCGGTGAATGCTAAATCTCTCTGATTTGCCTGTGTATATCCAATTCCTCTAGCTAATTGATCTGAGGATGCATCAACCCATCTTGCAGAGCCATTAGCTCCATATGATTGACTTTCATCATATCGATATACATTGGTTCCTAAATCACTTCCTGTAATACTTGGGTCATTTTCTACTGGTGAGCCTACAAAGCTGTACTTACCGTCTGCATATCTAGTTTTTCTATTGAAAAGAATATTATCTGAAACATTGTTTCCGAAATAAGTAATAAGAGAAGAGCCAGATTGTATGGTCAATGATCCATTATTAATCAAATCAGAAGTGACTTCTAGCGTACTTTGAGAATTAACACTTACACTACCTGAAGCGGTAATAGTTAAATTCTTAGCTTCAAAACTCCCCTGAATAGAGAAAGCATAGTTTTCACGGATTTCTACATTATCATCTGTGTTAGGGTCGAAAGATGGAGATACTGATTCTCCAAAGTTCCAAATGCCTCCTTCCCAAATGTAAAGCCCCTCAGTTACCGATATAGATTGCTGAACATCACCAGCAGCGCTGTAAAAATCATTTCCTGACTGAGAAGCTGTTATGGTAGCGGTTCCTTCTCCGACGATCTGTACTTGACCATTAGAAATAGTCACCGCATTTGTATTACTACTTTGATAACTAAGCGTCAAGCCAGAAGACGTACTAGCGTAAGCGCTTAAATTAAAGTTTTGATCGCCTTCTTCTTTATCCGTTGGTAGTGGATCAAAAGTAATTGTTTGATCTGCTTTAAGAACGGTCAGTGTTTGTTGAACATTACTTGGTGCGTTCCAATCAGCAGTGCCAGATAGACTAGCAGTAATGGTAATAGTGCCAGGTTTTATAGGATTGACCACCCCAGTGGAAGAAACTGTAGCAATGGAAGGGTCAGAGCCTGCCCATGTGATCTGCCTTCCTGATTTTGAGCTTGCATCTGTGTCCAAATCAAAGTTGGCAGCATTCCAAACAACGTCTGAGAGTGCATTAAATGTGATCGCATCATCACCTTTGCTGATGGTAATAGTTCTCTCTACATCGGGCGAAGCATTGTATTCTTCATTACCATCCTGGCTAGCTGTTATGGTCACATCTCCTACTTGTTTTGTCGTTAGCATACTACCGGATAGTTCTGCATTAGCATTGCTGAGCGAGTAAGAAACCACTAAACTAGAACTGGCTGTTGCCCCTAAATCAATCGCAGCATCTCCTACTTGAAGGTTGGAAGGCTGATCAAAAGTGATTGTCTGATCTTTGATAACATAAACATCTCTTGTGAGTGCCGATGTTGCTGCCTCGGTACATGGATTTACAATTCTCACACTCACAACTCCGCTAGATGCTCCTGGAGCAACATCCGCCGTTATCGTTATTTTATTGTATTCGCTGATCGTCCAACCACTCGGAAGTGTCCATTCAAAATAAGAATTCAATTCATCTTCTGCAGGCGTAAACCCTGAGAGATTAAAAGATGCAGTTCCTCCTGCTTCGCTTACCGAAGTGGTTCCATTCAATGACAGTCCAGAAATGTAAGTTTCAAGAGTGGTCATATCATAAAAACCACAATTTCTAAAAGTGAGGAAAGTAGTCCCTCCGCCTGTCACGTCATCATCATTTTTAGGAACTAGTTGAAATCTCCACTCATCACCGTTCAATTCATAATCTGCGGTAGAACCAGCAACCGTATTACCACCATAGTTATTATCGAAAGTACCGCCTGTATATAAGAAGGCATTGAATACATGAGAAGTGGCCAAAGGATCATCATTCGCCCATTTCAACCTCATGTTTGGAGATCCATTGCCACTCACCGGTAGTAACTCTGGCTGAAGCCATTTAGGAGCATCAGGAGCTGGCAACAGAAAGTCAATTGTAACGTCATCAGATGCTGAGCAACCACTACTGTTTGTCACAGTTACACTATAAGTTCCATCTACTGTGACGTCAATCGTTTTCGTGCTAGCGCCAGTAGACCAATCATAAGTCATACCTGAAGGCAAGTCCGACCCAAGTGTTTCCGTATCTCCTTCTGTAGAAGTGAAGTCTGCTCCTAGGTCTATAACGGGAGGATCGCATTGGCTATAAAGCCTAATCCCTGTCCCGGTTTCTGCCACCAAAATATTTCCCTCGTTTGGTCCCTTAGAAATTGATTGTGGTGAGTAACTCGTGAAGGAAGTATATGGAGAAATGACTTGCTGAACCCCTGTTACACTATTAAATGTCACAGACCCTGTATAGACGGAACCAGCGTCTATTACAGTTCCACCAACATCAATTAGATTATTGTCATTGATATGGAGGTCAGATCCAGCAGTACTTAGACTACCGTGTGAGACATCCAAAAGAGACTCGAAATCCAAGGACAAATCTGATCCGTACTTTAAAAGCACTAATTCCTCGTGTCCTGAAACTGTTTTTGACCCTGTTACATAAGTACTTGACCCTAATAATACCTTGTTGACACTGTATGGTGAAGAAATATTTACTATGTCTCCAGACAATCGAATCAAACTCGTAGTGCCATCCGTATTCTTGGTAGCCATTCGTAACGACCCATTAAAGTCTGCAGTTAATATTTGATTTGGGTTTTTTGATATGTTCAGTTCTGCATCTGTATATGTGAAACTTGAAGAAAAATTGTATATGTATCCAGTCATGGAAACCGTGGATGAAGAATATGATGACAATAAAACTTCCGCCCCGGCAGTGCAAATCGCACCTGCAAAATCATCTTCTTCAAAAGTATTAACGTTTACAGCATATTGATGAACCAGTGACGTGTTTAGTCGTTGAAGATAAGCCCTGCTATAGGTTGGGCTTGAATTGTCATACTTTGAGTAGCTTACAAGAACGTAATCTGTGGTGTAATCGTTATAAAGAAAATCCGCAGCTTTACCGCCATACTTAACAATTCCATTCCCAACAGACTCATAATTATTTAAAAGTGTACCAGAGCTATTGTACTTACGAACAGTGTAGCCATTAACAACTGATCCATTTGCGAAATCATCCGGATTGATATTGATCAGGGCATAGATATTTCCACTAGGATCTTCCTGAAGTTTTAGTCCATATTCTTCCGAATCTCCATAAGCTGTAGAGTAGCTTTTCTCCCAAGACTTTGTTCCTTCATCATCATACTTGATTAGGTAAGCATCATAATCGCCACCCGTAAAAACCGTTGCTAACACATAGGTATCTCCATCACTATTTGTAAGCACGTCGTTAACTGTCACAGCGCCAGGTCCGTTTGGGTTGCTGAAGCCTGTAGACCATTTATCTACTAACCCTTGTGCATTTGCATTCTGCAAAAGGATAACTAAAGTCAATCCCAAAGCGAATAATTGAATTTTTTTCATAATGGCGGTTATTTAAAATTGATCTGTAAAATCAATGGATAACCTTATATGATGAAAGCAATTCTAGTGAACGACCGTTTGGGTTAAGTGAACAGAGCTTTGGGTTTAGAGAAATAATGCACTGTAATCTGATAGCTGGCGAAACAAGAAGAATTGAGCTTTTTACTTGGCTATTGTACTGCTCAAAAGCACTTGGATAGAAGAACAAGATCCTTTTATTTAAGATACAGCTTAAGGCTCTTTATCAAGTCTGCATTAGTAGAAATGTATTGCTTCGCTTTTGATTCCAAGAACTGCTGCGTATCTCTATATCCATAAAGACGCTCTAGGTTATTTGGTTCTTTCAAAATTTGCTGGACTTTTACATAGTCTAATTGAAGATTTTCAGAGGTAGTGGTATTGATATCAATAGCAGAGGAAGTATTAATTTCTCTCATTGTGGAGAGAAGTCGGGAATATTCAAACTTTCGAAACTCAACCACATTATGTTGCACATAATTAAAATATCTCATCAATTCTATTCGTAAACCTTCATCCTGAATTCCTGAAACAAGGCCAAGTTGGTTCAGGAATTCGAAAGCGCTAGTGTCAACTGCGGCAACCAAATACCCTCTACTTCTTTGATAGTCATATTCCAATGAATCATTTGCCTGATCATCAAGTAAAATCGAAATAGTTCTGCTCAAATTATCAGCGATCTAGTTAGAGTTTTTCTGGTGGAATTGAAACTGAATAGAGTCCTGTATTAGGTCATTCAATACATAAGTCAATGCATTTGTTGTTTTTCCTTCATTCCAATTATTGAGCATGTAAGCACCCAAAATGCCAATGGTGATTACTAGGATTTCCAACAGGTAATCAGGCCATTTTTGAGAAAAGTGGTAAATATTCTTTTCATACTATTTGAATCATTCCTGATTTGGAGGACTAGCTATCCTTTCCAGCATATCTTTCCAAAAAGATTCTTCCGGATCTTGTTCTATTATTTCATTTAAGTAACCGACTGCTTTGGTGGTATCTAATAAACTTAGTGCTGCATTCACTTTCGAGTACCTAAAGCCCTGTTTTTCAGTGTTGTCTTCAGCTATAGCTTCAAAAGCAATAGCCAGCTCTTCTATTTCGCTAAATCGTTTCGGTTCTTCTAATGATGTGAAAAGTGCTCTTATGTGCTCCAATCCCATGTGATAGTTGTCTTTCAATTCCGAAGAGGCAATACTTTGGTAGACATCCATGACATCTTCTACAGATCCGTTTTCAACGGTCGCAATGAGCGTATCACTCAACATTTCTTTTGGCGCAGAAACACTTCTAATAATGATTGGGTTAAAAACAAGTGTTGAACCGCCTGGAAGTCCACGGTTATCTTCCTTACCGTAACCTAGTGAGTCAGGAATGATAGCCACTAATTCATCTCCCTCTCTCAATAATGGATATAGCTCCAATGCGCCTTTTATAAGCGATGTTTTTCCCTGAATGAAGCTAAAAGTAGAGTCTTCATTATCCTCAGAAGCCCAAAATACAGTATCAATATCGTTCAGATAGAGACGATTGTAAGCTGCTACTAAACTGCCATCCTTTATCTGTCTTCCTTCTCCTTTTTTAAGGTAATAATATTGGAGACCTGTTCCTGTACGGATAGTGTCATAGGTCACACTTTCTTGAGTTGACTCACTGCTTTCGGTCTGGCAAGCAAACAATAGAACAAGAAATAGAAAAGGTAGTAAATTTTTCATGTTGGATTTTATGATTGAATAGATATTCTTTGAACTAAATCGAGTCCCTATACAGTAAATCGGGCTTTTATGAATTTTATCTGTCCATTGTGATTGGACTCATGCTCACACACGTGAAACCATTTACAATGATTGTTTGTAGGTTCATTACCAAAAAATGGTTCTGAAACATCTAGCCATTCATCATCTCTCTTTGCAAATTCTTCCTCCGTTACCTTTCTAACTGCACTTAGCTTATCTAGATAGAAATCAATATCATTTCCTTTGATTTTTTCTCGTCCTATTTCGCCCAAGTTCATTGCGACATCCCACTCTTTTGCTACTTTTTTATCCCACTCACCCCAAGATGTGTTATCGAAAGTATTGAGCTGATAGTATTTCTCCGTAGCTGCTAAATGATAGAGCATCGCGCCTATTGAATTAGACTTATCATCAAGCTGAAAGTCAAGTTGTTCTTTAGTGAGACCTGCCACTTGTCTCACAATCCATGCACGCATCATTGTCATGGTGGAAAGTAAAGTGCCTACCCTTGGAGAGTAACCTTCCTTCGGGCCTATCATGTAAAGATCGCTGCTTTGTGAATCACTGGTTGTTTGAGAACTTCCAGAAAAAGGTAACAAGAGTACCCCTGCGGTAATCGCTCCAGAAGATTTAATAAATGATCTTCTATTTTTTGATGAACTTTTCATGATATAGGTTTAGATGAATCTTATGTAATCTAAATATTTTGACAATAATGAGTGATTCTACAATTTGAAGAGACTAAATATTCCTCGCTTTGAACTCGGAGAACTTCTTCATAGTAGTAACCAAAAAAGTTATTTTTGTATTCTAATTTCAAACTATGGATGAGGTAACAAAGTCATTGAATTTTATAGAGCAGTTGGTCGAAAAAGAACTAGCAGAGGGAAAACACGAATCGATTGTGACCCGTTTCCCACCTGAACCTAATGGATATCTCCACATAGGTCATGCAAAGTCCATCTGTTTGAATTTTGGCTTGGCTAAAAAGTACGGTGGTATTTGCAACCTTCGATTTGACGATACCAATCCGGAAAAAGAAGAAACAGAATATGTTGACTCCATTAAGTCAAACATCAAATGGTTAGGGTTTGATTGGGATGATAGAGAGTATTATGCCTCTGATTATTTTGATCAACTTTTTGAAATGGCTGTCAAGCTCATCAAAAAAGGTTCAGCCTATGTAGATGACCTCCCAGCTGATGAATTCAACAAACTAAAAGGAACTCCTACGCAACCAGGAACTCCCAGTCCGTACAGAGACAGATTCCCAGAAGAAAACCTTGACTTATTCAACAGAATGAAATCTGGAGAATTTAGCAATGGTGAAAAAGTATTAAGAGCTAAGATTGATTTGAGTTCGCCAAACATGCACATGCGCGATCCAATTATCTATCGGATTAAACAAATTCCACATCATCGCACAGGATACAGTTGGTGCATCTACCCTACCTACGATTTTGCACATGGACAGTCCGATTCCATTGAGGGAATTACTCATTCACTATGTACACTTGAGTTTGAAGTGCATAGACCACTTTATGAATGGCTTATAAAGGAACTGGAGATTTATCCGTCTAAACAGACTGAATTTGCTCGATTGAACCTGAGCTATACTATTGTGAGTAAGCGAAGCTTGCGCGAATTAGTGGAACTTGGTCATGTCAATGGCTGGGATGATCCGCGTATGCCCACCATTTCCGGTATTAGAAGACGAGGATTTACAGCTGCTTCCATCAGAAAGTTTGCAGACACTATAGGTGTTGCAAGAAGAAATGGCATCACGGATATTGCTGTTTTGGAGCACGCAGTGAGAGAAGACTTGAACGCCACTACCAATCGTGTATTTGGCATTATGAATCCTTTGAAGGTGATCATCACCAACTGGCCAGAAGACAAAACAGAAACCCTTACTGCGGTAAACAATCCTGGAGATGAGTCCGCTGGAACAAGAGAAATGCCATTTACTAGAGAGATCTATGTAGACCAAGGCGACTTTATGGAAGACCCGCCAAGCCCTAAAAAATGGTACCGATTAGGCCCTAATAGAGAAGTCAGACTCAAATTTGCTTACATCATAAAATGTACTGGCTACAAAAAAGCGGAAGATGGCACTATAGAGGAGCTGTATGCCGAATATGATCCTGAAACGCGAAGCGGACAAGATACGAGTGGCAAAAAAGTAAAGGGAACCTTAGGCTGGGTGTCTGTACCTCATGCCGTAAAAGGAGAGGTCAGAGAATATGATCGTTTGTTCAAAACCGAGAATTTAAATGCCATTGACGATGATTTCAAAAATCACTTGAATCCAGATTCTTTGTCCATCAACAAAAATGCTGTCTTAGAACCTTCATTGGCTGATGCTAAAGTTGGGGACCAAATGCAGTTTGAGCGTATCGGTTACTTTAGAGTAGATGAAGACTCTACTTCTGAAGATTTAGTTTTTAACAGGACTATCACGCTAAGGGATAGCTGGAGTAAGTGATAAACTAAAGTTTGCTTAGTCAGACTATCAATTGAATTAAAAAAATCTTTTACATCATTACATTATTTGTAAGAAAATGCTAATTTCCGCTGTGTAAGAATTACTTATGCGATGAAAGAAATAGCTGACTATCAATTAAACGTGACCGAGTTTTCCAAAAGGGACATTCCTAAGGTATGGAAACCTTATGACGTCTCTGAGTTGAAAGATATATTACAGCTAGCAAACAAAAACAAAACAGCGGTTCATCCGATATCTACAGGACACAATTGGGGATTAGGATCCAAACTTCCGGTAACAGACTGTGAGATAGTTGATTTGAGTAATATCAATGAAATTCTGGAAGTAAATGAAGATCTTTGCTATGCTAGAATTCAACCTGGAGTTACCCAAAAACAACTGTCAGATTACTTAAAATGCAATCATCCTCGCTTAATGCTTAATGTAACCGGGAGCGATGCGCATTCTTCAATCCTAGGAAATACTATAGAACGTGGATCCGGTAAAAACGGACAAAGGGCATCTGATCTTCGGGAATTAAAAATCCTATTAGCCAATGGCGAAGAAATCTCCTCTGGTTTTGGGGAGAATACAGACGAGTCGTTTTACAAATACGGAATTGGCCCTGATATCACACATCTTTTCACACAATCCAATTTCGGTATTGTTACCCAAGGAGTGATTGACTTGATGATCAAACAGCCATATTCTCTCTTTTTAGTTGGCATTGAACATGCTCGTTTGAGAGATTTTATTTCTCAATTTTCATTGCTTGTTCGAAAGAATGTTGTTGGCAATAGCTTGGAGTTAGACAGTCAAAACGATCCAAAAATTTTTGAATTATTTGAAGGCAATGAGAATATCAAAAATGATGAATGGACAGGTTGGTTTGTTATATATGGAGAATCAGAAATACGAGAGGCCAAAAAGAAATATCTTATTCAGTCAATTGATGCATCGACATCTAACATAAAAATATTTGACTCTGAATTAGACAATGAAGGTTGCCCGATTCCTGTTCAAGTAAGACTAGAACGCTATTCAGGAATCCCGAGTGATCACTCTCTTCTTGCCACTGCAAAAGCCTTTGGCATAGAGCTCAACAATAAAAATCTTGACATAGATTTTCATAAAGAAATGCCTGGATTTAGGTGCGTTCTTCCTGTGTTACCATTTTCAAGTTCGGCAGTAGATATCATTGATTTCATCAATAAATTCTCAAGTAAAAAATCATATCAACCAGCCATCTCAATAATTGGGTTAAACCCTTATGCGCTAGAAGTATTTGTAAGAGTCTTTTTGAATAGAAGCGATCAAGAAGAAATTGACAAAGCAGCTGAGTGGTCATACAGTTTATTGCTTGCGCTAAAAGAAAAAAATGTATTTCCGTACCGGTTAGACATAGAAAGCATGGAACCATATCTTAATGAAATAGGAGGAACTAGTCAGGTATGGAAAAGTAGAATAAAAAACCTTTTCGATCCGAATCAAGTGATCTCACCAAAACGTTATCAAATAATAATTTGAACTTAATGTAATTAGTTATTTTGTATAAATGTGTTTATATGATTATTTTTCACAAAAAATATACATATATAAAACATGGCTGAATACGTAGTATTTGAGAACAACATAGAAGCAGGCGGTAATGAGTTACCAATAGTCGCTTTAGGAGCGTTAAGTAAATCAAAAAAGGAAGCATTAATCGAAAAATATGGCCTTCAAACAAATGAGGGTGCATGGAATGATTTGCAATCACTTCTAAATGCGATGAAAGAAATTTCCGATTCTATTGGAGAAATGAATTTATTCATGATCGGGAAAGAGGTGATTGAGGGAGCTGCTTTCCCTCCTATGGATGGCCTAGAAAGTGCTCTGAGGTCTATAGATGTAGCTTATCACATGAATCATAGAAAAAATGGCAAGGCAATGTTTGATCCCTCAAACGGGCAAATGACAGAAGGGATTGGCCATTATGAATTGACCAAGTTTGATGCTACCAGCAAAACTGCGGAAATGGTATGCCACACACCATATCCAAGCAAATTTGAAGAAGGACTTATCCTACAAATAGTAAGAATGTTCAAACCTGAAGGATCATTAATGCCGAAGGTTGCATTAGACTCTTTAAAAGAGACACGCAGAAAAGGCGGTGAGTCCTGTACTTTCAAAATCAACTGGGGTTAAGCATTTTACGCATACCACATTTAGGGTATTTTCTTCTGTAATCATAACTAGATTTTGGTTTGTACCGTAAATAACGGTAAATTAAAAATTTACATTTAATGTATTTATTGTTTAACTACTAAAATTAACAGTTATGATTACTCACTCCGAAAATCAAGTTAAGTCTAAATTAACAGTAGATTTTGACTTTAAACTTCAAGAAGAATTCCAATTGGGTGTTCTCAAATTTGAGAACAATCCACTTCACCAGAAACTTAAAAGTGATGTTGAAGTAAGGGAAAATTTAGCCTTTGTGCCAAATATGCTTTTCTTCGTAATGGGCTTTAAAGATCTAATGGAAATTGTCAGATATGATAACCCGACCAGTGAATTAGAAAAGAGTGTAAACACTCATAGTGATGAAGACTCTAACCACTGGCAATGGTACTTAGATGACTTAGCGTTTATCAGCGGAAAATTCAAAAATACTGATTCCATCAACTTAATTGCAAACGTTTGGGATTCTGCTACTCTTGAAACGAGAAAAACGATCTATGCTTTCTCTAGACATATACAGAATGCAGAAAATCCGGTTGCAAGGATGTTAATGATAGAGGTGTTAGAGTTAACATTTGATAAATTCAAAGAAGCTCTTCATCCTCTATTGAAAGCGTCTGATCTATATGACCAACTAGATTACTTTGGTAAGAAGCACCAAGATACCGAAGAGAATCACTCTACAGGCATAAGTGACGATGAGATATCAGGTTTAATTTCACTGCTCCCCGAAGAGCTAAAAGAGCCAATGATCCCTGTTATCAATCAATTGTTTGATCAGATGTATAAAATGGCCAAAAACTGGTCGGAAGCTTAGCTTCTAAGAAAAATAGGGCTGGAACCGAAAATCCAGTCCTATAATATTTTAATTATCATGGATAATACTAAAAAGGCGGTCTAACTGAAAGTTGGCTTTGTGATTTTCATCTGAATTTTTTTCAGGTATCCCGTACGACGAACCAAATTTTTCTGTTAGGTTACTATAAACTTCTATTCTTGTAGCTTTCAAAATTTGGCTACTATTCATTGGCGATTTACTTCTTTTCATTTCTAGGCTGGTTGATTATTATGAATCTTAATTTAGTTGAATAATCAGATGACTTTCCGAGTTTTCGGTGAACTAATAATTTTCCAAGACAACTGAGATTGAAGTTGTAATTAAAGAAATATTGATTTGCACTAAACTAATAGACGCTATATTTCCTTACCTTCTCAAACTCCAAATTTCATACAAAGCAGTTCCTTTACTTGAGAAACCTGAATGATGCCATGACTCATTTTTCAACTCATAGTCGAACTCTAAAGAAGCGCCAACTCTAGAGTCATCTTTTGAGAAAAACTCAATATTTTCCGTATACTTCCCATCAATGGTGGTGTAGGTTCCTCCTCCTGTACCCTTAAATTCTTTGGTGGCTGTATTGTAGGCTATCCATTGAAAACGCGTTCCAGATAAGATCTTCATGGTCTTTCTAGGTCTTGAAGTATCACGATCTTGTATTTCTCCATTTCGTTTTCGACCAGACATCAGCCATGCTCCGTTGAGCTCTCCTGGAGTTCCATCATCAATTCTCTTTAGCCAAACATCTGTTCCAACTATTCTCATTTTGTCATTGTCTCCTTCAAAATCAAAGGACACACTTGTTCCCACTCTTGAAGAGTCTCTTGAGTCAAACTCAACCAACTCCGTCATAGTATTGCCAGCTACACTCCACGCACCTCCATTAGTCCCAATAAAAGCACCCGATGCATTATCAAACCATGTCGCCACTTGATGTGATTCCGAGAAAACGACAACCATTCGCATCTCGCTTCCATCATCATTTTGAGTAATCATTTCCCACGCACCAATTGGATTCTGAGCATATGAAAAGAGAATAGCAATTTGAAATAGAATAGTGAAAAAAAATCTCATTGTGGTGTATTAATCTTTGTAAAAGGCACCAAAAAGAATCATCATCTCATCATCACTTCGTAAACCAAATTGAAGATCACGATCTTCATCATTGTCATATGTTGCTTCAAGACGCAAACCCTCGCCAGCTTCCAAAACGTGTGGAGGATCCAATTCCAAAATAGGTGGATGCTCCCAGTCAAAAGAAACATACAGTAATTCTCCGTCTCTTGCTCCCCCCACTTGATAGACTTTAAATTCCGTCATATGCTCATGTGCATGAGAAAAGAGCTGAAAAATATGGCGTCTTTCAGGAAATGTATATTCCCTTGTAAGGGTTGTCACTTTACCTGCAGGCAAGTTAAATGACTGATTATTGAGGTTCAATATCTCAGCAACATGCTCAACTTCCGATGCTGGAATAGTATGCATATTCGCATAAACCTCACCCACTATAACTTCATTTGTCTTATTAGCATAATGAGAGTTTAAGTCCAATCCTCTGCCCGCTTCATATTTCAGCGCGACTCCTTCTGGATACCTGTAATTCATTCTTGGCCACTGTGTTCCAGCCACAAATTCATGGTATAACAAAGGCTTCAAATTTTGGAAAATCAATTGCTGGTTTTCATCATACAAATCCCTTATTTCATTAGGCTTTGGTATTATTAGAGGATTTGTGTCTTCTTGAAATCCGTAAAACAAAAAGTGATGACTACCAGATCTCATAGATATTTCTATTTGATTCACATAAATATCTTCATCTGAGATACTTGGTTCATAATAGAAAAATTCTCGATCTTGATTCGGCTGAACATCGAAAGGTCCTAAATGAAACTGAATGCCGCTTTCGGGTTTGGCCAATGGTTCGAAAGGTAATTCTTCAAACCTGCTTTCGTCATCTAGCAATGCTACATCTGCAACTATTCCATCAGCAGGAGCTCCGCTTATAATCCAATCTCGAATAAACTCTAGCTGGCCATTTGTTAAGAAATCTCCCCCCAAAGGCATAATTGCTCCATAGAGAGGGTGATCATCGTAGAAATGCTCTACGTCATTAGCATTAATTTTTTCCCACAAA
>JBGCFL010000077.1:0-15825 GCA_045106975.1 Ekhidna sp.
ACGGATGGTGTTTTCTCTATGGACGGCAGTATTGCTCAACTCGACAAAATTTGTGACTTAGCTGATAAGTATGATGCTGTAGTGATGACGGATGAGTGTCACTCAACCGGATTTATGGGAAAAACAGGACGTGGAGTTCACGAACATACCAACTGCATGGATCGTGTAGATATTATCACAGGAACTCTTGGTAAAGCTTTAGGAGGTGCATCTGGTGGTTTCACATCAGGGAAAAAGGAGATTATTGAAATTCTTCGTCAGCGATCTAGACCGTATTTATTTTCTAATACAGTAGCTCCTTCTATTGTAGGAGCTTCTATTGCTGTGTTGGATATGCTTAGTGAAACAACTGAGCTAAGAGATAAACTGGAAGACAATACGAAGTACTTCAGATCAAAAATGACTGAAGCAGGATTCGACATTAAGCCAGGTGAACATCCGATTGTGCCTATCATGCTTTATGATGCGGTACTTTCTCAAAATATGGCTGCTAAGCTGTTGGAAAAAGGTATTTACGTGATTGGATTTTACTTTCCTGTAGTACCAAAAGGGCAAGCTAGAATACGAGTTCAGATTTCTGCAGTGCATGAACGAGAACATCTAGATAAAGCAATTGCTTCTTTTACTGAAGTGGGGAAAGAATTGGGGGTTGTTTGATAGCTGATATTATTTTTTAAATGCAATCGCAATTTGCATTTTCTGTCTAATTGCAATCCAATCAAACTTATCACGAGACATCAAACTAGGAGTCCATTCGGGCGATTTTTTCATTAACCGAATGGCTTCTTTATCGCACCCATATCCCAAACCTTGCAAGACTCTAATTGATGAAAGTGTCCCGTCTATTTCAACAATAAACTCTGTAATTACTTTTCCTTCAATATTATTGATCCAAGCTTTTCTTGGATATCTAATTTCTTTCTTCAAGTATTCATAAAAAGCTTTTTCCTCTCCAGGAAACTTAGCATTGTGCGAATAAAGTAGAACTTCGTTTCCATTTATTTCTACATAGCTTGAATCTTGAGAAAATAAAAAATGGGAGAGTAAAACAAGTATTAGTGAAGAAAAAACTCTCATAGCTCTAAGCAACAACCTCTTCTGTTTTTTCTTTTTCTTCTTTCTTCTCCTTCTTCATTTCTTTAGGCTCGTGTAGGTATTTGTTGATTTGCCTACGAAGTTCTTGTGAGGAAATATTGTGAGATACTGTACCATCCATCATACTGGAAATTTGACCTGTTTCTTCTGAGACCGCTATGATATATGTCTCTGTGTTTTCAGACATTCCTAATCCTGCTCTGTGTCTCAATCCATACTGAGCGGGAATATCGTTTTGCTCTGTCACAGGTAGAATACATCGTGCAGCTACTATTTTGTCATTATGAATAATGACAGCTCCATCATGCAGTGGGCTGTACTTGTTGAAAATGGCGAGCAATAATCTTTTTGAAAGTAATGAGTCCATCAAGTCCCCAGACTCAGCGTAGAACTTAAGAGGAGAATCAACGGACAAAACAATTAATGCTCCTGTGTTGGAGCCTGCCAACGATTTTACTGCTTCTACTATTGGGGTGATATTAGATCTATGTGTTCTTGCTTTTACGTTCCAAAATTGCATTTTATTCATCAGCTTCCCTTCCTCAAAAATATTGGTACGTCCCATCATCAAAAGGAACTTTCTGATTTCTTGTTGGAAGAGAATGATAGCCGCCAATACTCCAACTCCCATAAACTGACCAAGAATGGAGCTTAGCAATTCCATCTGTAGAGCATTGACTACCAGGTAGATGAGGTATAAGGTCAGAAATCCCATGAAGACTTTGATAGCAACACTCCCTCTCATCAACTTGTACACCTGTACAAGAAGAATAGTCACTAAAAGGATGTCCAATATATCCTTGAAGCCAATATTTAAAAACCCTATTTTAAATGCTAATATCAATTCAATTGTTTTATCAAGTTGACAACTTCTTTTGCTTCCCTTATATCATGTACACGAAGTAAGGTCGCACCCTTAAACAAAGCTAAAGTATTTAGCGCCGTTGTGCCATTCAAGGCTTGCTCAGCGGTTAAATCTAGTGTTCGGTAGATCATTGACTTTCTTGAAACTCCCGCGAGTATTGGTTTTTCAAGTAATGCGAGTTGTTCTAGGCGATTCAAAAGATGGAAACTCTGCTTAGGTGTTTTTGCGAATCCAAAACCAGGATCAATAATTACATCTTTGATGCCAAGATGACGGCACTTATCAATCACATTCGAAAAATAGCTTATGACCTCTGTCAGTATATCATCATAGTTAGTCATGCTTTTCATGGTTTGAGGAGTGCCCTTCATATGCATAGCTATATACGGAACTTTTAGTGCTGATACAGTTTCAAGCATTTCACGATCTAAATGACCCGCAGAAATATCATTGACAATAGCGGCTCCTGCTTCGATAGCCTTGAAAGCAACCTCTGATCTAAAAGTATCAATAGAAATAATGGCCTCAGGAAATTTTTCTTTGATGGCTTTAATGGGATCTAAGACTCTCTCTATTTCACTTTTCACAGAAATATCCTCTGCACCAGGTCGCGATGAATATCCACCAATATCAAGAAAATCAGCTCCTTCGGACAGCATTTTCTTAGCAGTAATCAGTACTTCGTTCTTCCTGTTTTTACGACTTCCAGAAAAAAACGAATCAGGTGTTACATTGATGATCCCCATCACTTTTGGTGATGAAAGATTGATCAGTTCTCCTCCACAATTGATGGTATGTTTGACGCTCAATGTCTTAGTTTTGCTTTGTAAGTAAAGTTACATGAGACAAGAAACCGAGCAACAATACAAAGAGATCATTTCTTCATGCAAAGAGATTTTCGCCAAGAAAACGAAAGATTACGGAACAGCATGGCGTATTTTGAGACTGCCATCTATTACTGATCAGATTTACATCAAAGCTCAACGCATTAGGTCTATTCAGGAGAAGGGAGAAAATAAAGTAGGAGAGGATATTGAAAATGAATTTATAGGGATTATTAATTATTGTATTATCGCGATCATTCAGATGCAAATGAGTGATGCGGATGAGATGGAGATTCCATTTAATATTCTAGAACCAAAGTATGATACGGTAGCTCATGATACGATGAATTTGCTTGCTGCTAAAAATCATGATTATGGAGAAGCTTGGAGAGAAATGAGAGTTGCGTCAATGACAGATATCATTCTTATGAAGTTGATGAGGGTAAAGCAGATTGAAGATAATGCAGGGAAGACATTGATATCAGAAGGAATAGATGCGAATTATCAAGACATGATCAACTACTCTGTTTTTTGTTTGATTAAACTAAATGAGAAATGAAAATCATTAAAGAAATAGCTCGGTTTGCTGTAGGCGGACTCTTTATTTTTTCTGGATTGATAAAAGTCAACGATCCAGTTGGAACAGCGATAAAATTGGAGGAGTATTTTGATGTCTTCTCTGTAGATATAGCTCCATTTTTTGAATGGTTTATTCCAGCAGCTCTATTCCTAAGTGTCTTCTTGAGCGTGCTAGAAGTAGTGCTAGGAGTAGCACTTATTATTGGGTATCGCATGAAGGTTACTTCTTGGATACTTCTAGGGATGATTGTATTCTTTACATTCCTCACCTTTTACTCAGCCTACTTCAATAAGGTGACAGATTGTGGCTGCTTTGGAGATGCAATTAAATTGAACCCTTGGGAGTCTTTCTACAAGGATATTATTCTGTTATTCTTGATTGTGATCATCTTTATTAAAAAGGCAGATTATAAGCCCTTTCTTTCGCCACTTTTTGGTGAAATCAAGGTTATCGGAACAACGATCGTAATGATAGGATTTGCTGTTTATGCCATCCAGCACCTCCCATTTATAGATTTCAGGTCTTATAAAATAGGTGCACATATTCCTAGTTTGATGAAGAACTCAGAACCATTAAAATATGTGTATGTAATGGAAAAGGATGGTGAAGAAATTGAATTTGATACTTATCCTACTGACCCTTCTTATACTTATGTCGAAGCTAAATTGACAAATCCTGAAGCTGAAGCTAAAATTACAGACCTAAATGTATGGGTTAATGATGATGACAGGACAGATGAATTATTAAGAGGGGTTAAACTGCTGATCATTGTACATGATGCAAATAAGGCATCTCTTAAAAAAATTGATCGTGTTAGAAACCTCACTTATAAAAATGATCGATTTAATACTTGGATACTTACATCTTCCGGTTATGAAATTTTTGAAGAGTTCAGACATAAAACACAGTTGGCAGCACCCTACTTTTTTACCGATGCAACTGTCCTAAAAACCATCGTTAGATCTAACCCTGGTGTGGTATTGTTGAAAGATGGAACTGTATTGGGAAAATGGCATTTTAATGACACACCATTAGCCGATGATGTCATAAAAATTTTAAACAGGCAGTGAGTCGAAAGATATTTTTGATTGGACTTCCTGGATCGGGTAAGACTACCATGGGACTAGAACTCGGGCTTCACCTTACACTTCCTTTTATTGATTTGGACCAAGAAATAGAAAAGGAGACTAAGCAATCAGTAGGGAGTATTTTCGAAGAGAAAGGAGAGGCTCATTTTCGACAACTAGAAAAATGGCACCTTCAGAAATCGGTTGATTCTGTTCCTTCATTTGTTATGGCAACAGGTGGAGGCACTCCTTGCTTTTTTGATAATTTGGAGTTGATGAAAGCAGCGGGTGAAACTGTATATATCAATACAGGTGTAGAAACAATAAAGGAACGCTTAGAAATGGACTCTACTCGCCCTTTGATGAACAATAATAGTCTTGAAGATCTCTTGACGAGACGAGAACACTTTTACACTGACGCTAAGTATCAAGTGACCACCCTTTCAGACTTAATTCAGCTTTTCTAATCAATTCGTTTTAAAGCGATCTTTAAACTGATAGAAGAATGGATGACCTGAATTAGTTATTCCTTCTAAAAAAACAACATAATCACTATCTAAAGCATAATTTGGAAAAGACAATTGAATGTTTCCGTTCTCTAAAGAAGCGTTTGGGTTCCAAAATATGGTTGATAGGTAGTTTCTTGATAGCTGCTTGTATTTTGGAGTGTAGAACTTCTTTGCTTTGTGGTATCCAGTTATATCTATAGTGACGCTTCCTTTTAAGGAAGATTTTTTTTCTAAATATCCTTCTTTTGAATAGAGCATTAGCACAGGTGATTTATAGAGTGATAAAGCATATACGCTAGTTGAGATATCAACAAAGTCAATTTCGAAGGGAGTTATAAAATCTAACTGAGATTGATCGATGATTACTCCATCTAGCAGAAACTTTAATTTTGAACCCCTGTATAATATCAATGGCTGTGGGGCATCCATTGGGCCAGGGGAACCGGTCGTAATTCCTGGTATTTCGGACTGAATTACGTCCAATATAGAAGAATAAACTAAATCTTTTCTTGCGGTTGTGTCTATTATAACTCTTTTGTCAGGTACGGAATAAAACATTTCTTCCCTTTGAAATTTATCTTGTCTATTCGCTGTTACGACTACATCCTCAAGCATTCTTACATTTTCAAGTTGGGTTATGTCAAATTCTGAGGTTTGGATATCGGATGAGGATTCCTCGATAAAAATGTTTCGAGTGATGAATTTTTTAGGCTTCTTTGGATCAGACATTACTATATAAACTCCTTCATCTCTGATGTTTATTTTTTCTCCTTTGACTCTCTTCTCTTTCATCGCCTGTACAATTAGACTTACAGAGTCTTGAATATCAAGGTTATTGATTTCAAAAAAGCCATTTGAATTTGAATTGAATTGATGTTCAAATTCATAGTTGTCCATGACAAAAAGAGACGCTTTTCGGGGTACGCCAGTATTCTTTTTAATACTTCGTATTGTTCCAGATATAGATAAGCCATTTTGCGGTTCAATTTTGGGGGAAGTGGACTTGTTATTTAGAATTTCATCCCAATCATAACTTCGCCATCCTTGAGTCAGCATAAGTAGATCGAGTTTCTGCCCTCTTTTGGGGTATTGGTCATTAAAATAATACTCAGAATTTTCAATAGAACCTCTGATGTCTGATGCTAGAAGGAGATGTGATTTAATATTTATAGTAGGGGTATTGGATCCTCTTTGTAGTACGGAAACTGAAGCATGCCCATTTAACACTATTGAATCATTGGACAGTGCTAATTTGTGAATAACAATAGAGTCACTTACTAATTTTTCTTTCTTTTGTCTTATTTGAATCTCTAACAGAGGATTTTCATTGAAGTAGATGCGTTCTAAAATTGGCACATCATTTTTGAATAATGTTAGTTGGATGACTCCTGTAGGAAATTGAGTATAAGGTATTTTGTAGTGGATAAAGTTTGTTTCCTCAGTGGGGTAAAGAGTTGCTAGAAATTGTCCTCTTGCTTGAGCAAGAACAAAAGTATTCTTAAAGTCTAATTCGGTAGAGCTAGAATTGATTATAAGCCTTGCTTCTTTTCGCCCCTTGATGAGAGACATTCCGTAACCTTGCTTCTTTATATCACTAATTTTAAATTCAAATATTTCATCAGCTACTGTGTATTTGATATAATACTTGATTCCTTCTTCTGGCGTGAAATTAAATTTTCCCATTCCTCTATGTGAAGAGCTGAAAGCAATAATGGAATCTGTTTCTGTCATTAAGATTCCTTTTACAGTAACTCCTATGCCTTTACTATTCACACATTTAAAACCTATAGTATTAGGAATACTACTTACGATATGACCACCTTCTGGGAAAATTTGAAAGTCGAAAGTTCCACCATCTTTTTTTAGATAGTTGAGATTCATCGCTGGACTTTTAATTTCTATCTCTTTCGAGAATATGAATTGATTGCCAAATTTCAGTTGATAAAGAGTGTATGCTCTTATTACATACTTCCCAGATTCGAGTGTGTCAGGAAGCAAGATATTTCCATTTGATCGACCATTCTGTACTTTAAGGACTTGGTCGAATAAGATTTCATCATTTCTGATTAATTCAACATAGGCTACAGAACTAAGGTTGGTTGCCTTATGATGAGTGCCTTCAACTAAAAAAATTTTGTAATAAATGTCTTCACCTATGGTGTAAACTTGCTTGTCTGTGGATACATAGATTTTTTCAATGGGATTTTTAGTATGATAATCTCCGAACATACTGACTACATTTTCTTGACAAAAGGAAGCGTAGTTAATAAGAACGCAGACTATTGAGGTAATGTATCTTTTCATCTTCACTGCTTCTTAACCGAGGTACTACGCTAGTAGATATATTTTTTATTTCAGAGGATTTGGTGGCTGATTGTCGGCAATATTATACAAGCATATAAGGTCTTCTAGCTTATATATTTCTTTAGGTTTTAATGTTGAGTTAATGATACATTTTCATCCTTGTTAATTATCAAAACTATCACTGAATTGATATGAGAAAGGATGTCCAGAATAGGTTATGCCTTCCATGAAAACAACGTAACCCTGATCTAGCTTATAGTTTGGGAATTCAAGACTAAACTTTCCTTGATCAAATGTTACATCAGGATTCCAATGAATTGTAGTAAGATAATTATTTGAAACCTGAGAGAACTTCGGAGAGTAAAATTTTTTAGCTTTTTGAAACCCCACAAGATTAATTGTTGTGCTTCCTGTATTAAAAGCTTCCTTATCTGAGAAGCCAGTTTTAGAAAAGAGTAATATTGCACTTTGAGCTCCGTATACGCTAGATTGCGCACCTCTTAAGACGTCTAAAAAATCAATTTGAAAAGGATTAACAAAATCCAACGCAGATGTGCTGATTCGTACGCCATCAAGCATAAACATTACTTCTGAATTTCTCAAAAGAATAGTTGGCTCCTCGCCAGGTTGATTAATAGGGGGTGGAATAGTAATTATTCCAGGTACTTCAACTTTAATAAGGTCCATTACAGATGCATAAGTTTCTTTTTTTGCATCCATTACCACTCTCTTGTCAGGGTTTCTGTAGAGCATTCCATCTCTTTTAAATTTATTCTCTTCTTCCTGTCTTTGAGCGGTAACAACAACATCATCGAGAACTTTTACATTTTCAAGTTTACTGATATCAAATTCTGAAGTTTGAAGAGAAGAGCCTGAATTCTCAGTTGTTATATTTTTATTTAAAAAATTGATTGGGTTTCGCGCGTCATTCAACTCTACATAAACTCCATCATCAGGCACTTTTATTTTTTGACCTTTTACTTTTTTTTCTTTCATTGCTTGAATAACCAAGCTAACCGAGTCTTTGATGTCAAGGTTGGATATTTTGAAAGAACCATCTTTTTCTGATTGAAACTCATATTCAAACTCAAAATTGTTCATTGTATAAAGAGAAGCCTTACGAGGAACACCATCGTTGGTTTTGATACTTCGAATTGTTCCTTCTATTGAGATTCCTTGTTCCGGAAGAAGGTTTAATTTCTCTCTTTCCTCTAATAGAATATCATCCCATTCATAACTTCGCCATCCCTGTGTAAGCATGAGCAAATCTAAATGCTCTTGTCTTTTTAAATTTTCATTATCGAAGTAGTATGCTGAATTCTCTATGATGCCATTTATGTCAGAGGCTAAGAGTAGATATGATTTAATGTTTTGACTTGATGCTTTAGATCCTTTTTGAAGAACTGAAATAGTGGCGTGTCCATCCGTTTTTATAGAATCATTAAGTAACAAAATTTTGTGTGAGATTACTGAATCTGTTTTAGATGAATTTGAATCATGAGTCACTCCCACGTCTAGGATCTCATTTTCGTTGAAATAGATTCTTTCAAGTAAAGGATTTTCATTTTTGAAAAAGGTAAGCTGAATGACTCCAGTTGGGAATCGGGAATTAGGAATTTTAAAATGAATGAGCTTCGTGTTTTTCTTGGGATTCAAAACTGCCAAAACCTTACCTCTTGATTGAGCGACTACAAAGGTATTTTCGAAATCTAACTCTTGGTAGTTGGAGCTTACTATAAGACGTGCATTTGTTCTCCCTTTTGCTAAAGTCATTTTATAGCCGGCGTTTTTGATGTCTTTTATTTTGTATTCATTGGTTTTGTTAGCTACGGTATAGTTGATGTGATATTTCACACCTTCTTTTGGAGTAAAAGAAAATTTGCCCATTCCCATATGGGTAGAATTAAACGATACTACAGTGTCTTTATTAGCAATGAGAATTCCACTTAGAGGCACTCCAGCTCCCGTTTTATCAGTGCATTTAAAACCGATTACATTATTCACTTCTTGCAATATATGACCACCTTCTGGAAAAACTTGAAAGTCAAAAACACTGTTATTCTCCGCCAGATAATTGAGGTTCATGGATGGACTTTTAATTTCTATCTCTTTTGAAAAAATATACTGATTATCAAAATTCAATTGATACTGTGTGTAAGCTCTCAAAATGTATTTCCCAGACTCAAGCGTGTCAGAAAGGAAAATATTTCCTTTTGCTTGACCATTTCCAATTTTAAGAACTTGATCAAGCAAAATCTCATCGCCTCTGACTAATTCAATGTAAGCAACTGAGCTTATTTGAGATGCATTATGACTGACCCCATCAACAAGAAACATTTTGTAATGAAGATTTTCCCCTATTGTGTAAATCTGTTTGTCCGTTGAGACATAAATTTTTTCAATAGGATTTTCGTTATGGAATTCATTAAATAGATCTACAACCAATTTTTGGCTAAATGAGCTGTAAGTGAGTAGAATGAGGACTGTGGAATAAAAGTATTTTAACATTATACTAGAAATTAAATCCTAGTGTTAACGCTACAGAAGTATTCTTAATCTCTGAGGTGGCGATTGGTTGATTTTCTGCAATAGTATAAGGAGCGTAAGTAGTGTTTCTTATTCCGTTTACCACTGCTAAATCGAGATAGTAATCGGAATTGCGATATCCAATACCAAAGGTAATATTCTCCCTATCCTCTAAATTGGAGTTTTTGTATGGGCTAGGAAACAAGGCATATCCACCTCTCAATCGGAAATTATCAATTCTAAATTCTCCACCTAACCGGATGTTCATCACATTCGCGTAGATAGCTTCAATTTCTCTGTTATCAGCAGTGGGCGAAAAATCATTGGAGTTGATTGTTGCACTTCTAAAGTTCACAAACTCAAGATCTCCAGTAATGAATCCATTCTTACCAAGAAATAGAGCAGTACCTACAGCTAGTTTTGCTGGAGACCTCATTCTGAAATTGGAGACAAATAAATCACTTTGATAGGAGTTAATAGAAGCTAAATCAACACCTTGTCCATTGTTTAGCCCAGTGGCGCCCTGATCCCATTCCGTATTCAGGTCTAAAAATCCTTCTTCGTCCAAAGAGAAAAATGTAGGAGAAGTATAGCTTATGCCAATTGTCATAATATCGATGGGTCTTGCAATGACTCCAAAATTGAAATTCACCCCAGACCCCCTAACGGAAAGGTCATTCTCAATTGTGAGGCTATTCAAAGAGTCTAAATCATTTTCACCTTGAAGGAAATCAGATTCACTGAACACTTTGTTTTGACGGTAATTCAATATTTGTACTCCCATACCGCCTCCAAAGTATAGACGATCGTCATAATTGCCTCCATAAGCAACATTAAGTTGATAGTGCGATCCTGATTCTTTTATTCTTTCACGCTGTACGGGAAATCCTCCTACATTAGATGTGTAGGACAATCCATCTGGTTCTTCATTAATTAAATACTGATCAAATGCAGCATATGCCAATTCACTTATTTCATCGATTGTCTGTCCTTCACTATCCGCTAGAATCTGATCGAGAACAGAGTTCGTATTGTTGAACCCTTCATAATCTCTTCTAAGATTGAAATTGTTCATTCTGCTGAGGGAAATGGCCATAGAACCTCCTTTGAACTTATCACTTGCGTAAGGACTAGTTTCGAAATTAATAACAGTTCCAAGATTGCTAAAATTGAAATTATTTTTGAACGTTTCATTTGGGTCATGAAAAGTAACATCACCATCCCCTTCAAACGTGGAATAACTAGTATTCACCGAATTAAAATTCAACGAAGGAGTAAAACTGAATATACTTTTAGTAAAAAAACCTAGACCAGCAGGGTTCGAAGCTGCTGAACTAATGTCTCCCCCCAATGCCACTTGTGCACCTCCAATTGCCTGCATCCTAGCAGTGCTGCCTAGGCTATAGTTTGATTGCCCATAGAGCAGAGCATCTTGATAGTATCCAAAAGGACCAGTTTGACCATTAGAAATAACTGAATAGCAAACTAAACTTAAAATGAGTGTTAATTTTTTCATTTTCGTATGAATTAAATGGTCTACTTAGTTTCCTCTCTTTGATCTACTTGAACTTGATCTGCTGCTAGAAGATGATCTGCTGGACGAACCGCTACTTCTTGAGCTCCCACTTGAGGATCTCATTGATCCAGAACTACTTCTAGATGAACTGCTTGAAGATCTTGCTGATCCGGAGCTGCTTCTTGAAGAAGATCCAGATGATCGATACGAACCAGAACTATTTCTTGAAGAGGAAGAAGAGCTTCCTGATCTCGTAGATCCAGAGCTACTTCTAGACGACCCTGTAGATCGATAAGATGAGTTGTTTCTTGACGAGCTATTGGAAGATCTTGCTGACCCTGAGTTAGAACTAGAACTTCTTGAGCCAGTCGAATATCCAGATCTTGAACTCGAAGTGGATGATCTACTATATCTAGTTCCATTTGAATCATTTATATTTCTTGAGGCTGCTCTATTTCTTTGAGAACGCTCAGAATATCTAGCCTGTGCTCCGCTGTAATCTCTAGAAGAACTGTTGCGATCTACGCTTCTAGAACTTGTTCTTCCAGATGAAGACACTGCTCCTCCTCTTGAGTTTCTTGCACCTCTAACTACTCGTCTATTATTATTGGCCACAGCTATATTTCTTCGTCCATAATAGCCATCATAAAACCCTGCAGTGTATGAATTACCATAGTTAGGTCTGCACCAAGAGTTCCAACCGCCTCCCCAGCCCCAATTGTTCCATCCTCTATTATTCCAACCCCAGCCGGCGTTCCAACCCCATCCTGCATTCCATCCCCAGTTATTAGCATAAAATGGATCTAACCATGGGTCGTATGCTCCCCAACCATAAGATACAGATACACCATTTCCCCAACCCCAATTATTCCACCCAGTATTAAATCCAATATTCAATCCTGGTCTGAATCTATTCCATGAATTATTTCCATAATAGTTATTGACAATAACATCTCTTTCTCTGTTTTGATCATCATAATAATAATCATCCTCGTAATAAGTATTATTAGGATTACTAAAGTTTGGATTTGTATTATTCGTGTTTGAATAGCTTTCTTGAGAAGGTACATCATTCCTGTACCTTTCTATAGACTCTTCGCTTACGTAAGTAGTTTCCTCATTTAAAGGAATAAGCTGATTTTGTTTTCTTAGAAATGATACACCTTCCGAACTTTGATTGTTATTAGAAGTCTCATTATTGTAAGAATAAGATGTAGACGTTTCCGTTAAAGGTTTCACTTTTGTGCGGTCTTTCTTTGTAAAGTACAGGTCATCTACTTCCTGACCGAATGAAAAAACGGCGATAGCAGAAAGCGCTAATGCGAGTGTGTTTTTGTAAAGTGGTCTCATAATTCTACAATTTAAATGATTAAACTACTTCTAAGGAGAATCTGTTTCATCACGAAACCTATATTTGCCCTCCGAAAAAGAATTATATAGGGTTATGCAAACTCTATACCAAAAAAGAAAAAGCTAAATGGCAAAAGCAATTCCTTCACGATCAGAAGATTATTCCCTTTGGTATAATGAACTAGTAAAAAAGGCTGGACTGGCTGAAAATTCACCAGTAAGAGGCTGTATGGTCATAAAACCATATGGTTTTGCCATATGGGAAAAAATGCAACAGACCTTGGATCAAATGTTTAAAGATACAGGGCATGAGAATGCTTATTTTCCTCTTTTGATACCAAAGTCCTTTTTAAGTAAGGAAGCCGACCATGTTGAAGGATTTGCAAAAGAATGCGCAGTAGTGACGCATTATCGTTTGAAGAATGACGAAAATGGAAAAGGAGTAGTTGTTGATCCTGAAGCCAAACTGGAGGAAGAGCTCATAGTTCGTCCTACTTCAGAAACCGTAATTTGGGATTCTTACAAAAACTGGATTCAATCTTATCGAGATCTTCCATTGCTAATTAATCAGTGGGCTAATGTGATGAGATGGGAAATGAGGACACGTTTATTCTTGAGAACAGCAGAATTCCTTTGGCAAGAAGGACATACGGCACATGCGACCAAACAAGAGGCGGTAGACGAGACTACTCAGATGCTTAATGTCTATGGTACGTTTGCCGAGGAGTTTATGGCAATGCCAGTCATTAAAGGAGTAAAAACAGAAAGTGAAAGATTTGCAGGAGCAGTAGATACCTATTGTATTGAGGCCATGATGCAAGATGGGAAAGCATTACAGGCAGGAACGTCTCATTTCTTGGGACAAAATTTTGCGAAAGCTTTTGATGTGAAATTTGCCAATAGAGAAGGTAAAGAGGAGTTGGTTTGGGGTACTTCCTGGGGAGTGAGTACTAGATTAATGGGAGCATTGATCATGGCACACTCAGATGATGATGGACTTGTACTTCCTCCGAAATTGGCGCCTATTCAAGTAGTAATTGTTCCCATTTTCTTTAAAGATGAGCAGTTAGACCAGATTGCTGAAGTGGTCAATCCCATTGTAGCGGAACTAAAATCAAAAGGGATTTCTGTCAAATTTGATAAAAGAGATACGCACAAGCCTGGTTGGAAATTTGCCGAATATGAACTCAAAGGTGTTCCTGTGAGATTAGCAATAGGTCCTAAGGATTTAGAAAAAGGGACAGTTGAGATCGCTAGGAGAGATACGAAAGAGAAGTCTTTTCATCCGATAGAAAAGGCAATTGAACAGATAGAATTTTTGCTTGAAGATATCCAGAAAAACATTTTTTCAAAAGCACACACTTTCCGTGAGGAAAATACTTTTGAAGCTAATTCTTATGATGAGTTTAAAGAGCTTGTAGAAAAGGGGTTTGTATACGCTCATTGGGATGGTACAGCAGAGACAGAGGATAAAATTAAGAATGAGACAAAAGCTACTATTCGTTGTATTCCTTTGAATAAAACTATGGAGGAGGGGACTTGTATTTTTACAGGAAACGCTTCGAAGGGACAAGTTTTGTTCGCTAAAGCATATTAGAAATGGCAGAATGGATCACAGTAATTGGACTCGTATTAGTAGGAATCTTCCTAGTAGTAGCTGAAATTATTTTCATACCAGGAATATTTATTGCGGGCTCCATCGGAGTAGGGTTGTCTATTTACGGAGTGTATTTGAGTTATGATTATTTCGGGTCTGATATTGGTTTTATTGTAATGATTGCTGCTGTCATAGCAAATGTTGTAGGATTAACACTAGCCTTGAGAGGTAAGTCATGGGAACGATTCTCATTAAAACAAACACACAACAGCAGGGTAAATGAGCAATATGATTATAACTTACATGTTGGTGATGAAGGAATGACAAGCTCATCATTAAAGCCCATTGGGAAAGCATTTTTTAATGATGAAATCATTGAAGTTCGTTCCATGGGAAATTTTGTCAAGGAAGAAACTAAAGTGAAGATTCTTAGCATAGAATCAGGAAGAATTATTGTAGAACCTATTTAAAAGAAAGAAATGGATTTAAGCATTCTAACAGTAGTAATGGTGGTCATTGGTGTCATCGTTCTATTTATTCTACTGTACTACATCCCTGTAGGACTGTGGATTACAGCGCAAGTAACCAATGTTCGCGTAGGATTATTTGAGCTTTTCTTCATGCGAATTAGAAAAGTACCTCCATCTGTGATTGTGAATTCATTGATTACAGCGACTAAAGCTGGGCTTTCCGTTCAACAAGAAGAAGGAGAAGAAAGAAGACAACTTAAAACGCAAGATCTGGAGACGCACTACTTAGCAGGGGGAAATGTGCCTCAGGTTATTAGAGCGTTAATCTCTGCTGACAAAGCAAATATTGATTTGACATTTAAACAGGCTACAGCTATTGATCTTGCAGGTCGAGATGTATTTGAAGCGGTACAGGTTTCAGTAAATCCAAAAGTGATTAATACACCTTCTGTGGCTGCCGTAGCTGCTGATGGTATCCAATTGGTTGCTAAAGCAAGAGTTACTATTAGAGCAAACATAAAGCAACTAGTAGGAGGAGCAGGAGAAGAAACCATTCTAGCGAGAGTTGGAGAAGGTATCGTGACCTCTGTAGGTTCTGCTGCTTCTCATAAGGAAGTGTTGGAGAATCCTGATAAGATTTCTAAACTAGTTCTGCAAAGAGGTCTTGATGCAGGGACAGCATTTGAAATTCTATCTATTGATATTGCAGATGTAGATGTTGGAGCAAACATTGGAGCTAAACTTCAAACAGATCAGGCATCTGCTGATTTGAAAGTGGCTGAAGCAAAAGCGGAGGAAAGAAGAGCAATGGCGGTAGCTGAAGAACAAGAGATGCTTGCTAAGGCGCAAGAAGCGAGAGCAAAAGTAATCTTAGCAGAAGCAGAGGTTCCGAAAGCGCTAGCGGAGGCATTTAGAAGTGGAAACTTAGGTGTTATGGATTATTACAAATTCCAAAACATTGAAGCAGACACAGATATGAGAAGCTCTATTGCAGGATCTGGAAGTAAAAAGTCAGGTAAGAAGAAAGACTAGACTAACAAATCGGTAATAATATATGGAAAGCCTCGAGAGATCGAGGCTTTTTTTGTGCATGTATTTTTCGTTTGAATCATGCATTCTAAG
>JBGCFL010000078.1:0-6348 GCA_045106975.1 Ekhidna sp.
ACAATTGTGGAAAATCAACTTTCAACTCTTCATTTCAAACTCCTGAGTTAGATGAGCAACTATTTAACGAATGGGCAACAGATTCCGAATTTCATTTAATGCCACAAGATGAGGAACTCCTAATTGCTGATAATAAGTATCTGCATCTAATCCTGAATGCATTGGATAACCTTGAAATTGATAAGCACAAGCAAGACTTAATGATGGATGCACTCTGCATTATTGTTTATGACAACAGTCCTGAAATTAATGACTCTCCCAACTTAGAACTGAAGGAAACTCTAGTGAGCGAACTAAGGAAGAGAAGATAAATTGGAACAAGCTGACGAATGGATAATGGATTACATCAAAGAACTTGTTTATCCTCAACTTGATTAATCCTTCGCCAGGAAAAAGCATCAAGTCTTCTTCTTTCAATCCTTCTTGTTTCATGTCAACAATTTGAAGCAAACAGTGAATTCTTGTCCTTGTTGGTGTTATCACCAACAAGTATCATCCTCACCTCTCTAAAAAAGAACCAAACGAGCACTAGAACCAGTTCTCCACTTTTTATCACCTACTGCATTTTGGGTATCTCCTCGTGACCTATATCTATATCGTTGGTCATAAGACCAATAACGGCAACAGACTTAGTCTATGAGATGTATCTTTACAAGATGGCAATAAGTAGGAACATAACAGATTGGTTACCCATTACTAAAAAAGATGTAGAGTTACGAGGATGGGATCAGCTAGATGTCGTAATCGTTTCTGGTGATGCCTATGTAGATCATCCTGCTTTTGGTACAGCTGTCATCGGTAGGATAATCGAAAGTGAGGGACTCAAAGTGGGCATCATTCCACAACCGAACTGGCGTGACGATCTGCGTGACTTCAAGAAATTTGGAGCTCCTAAGCTCTTTTTTGGCGTCACTTCGGGCTGTATGGATTCCATGGTCAACCACTACACTGCCAACAAAAGAAAACGATCCGATGATGCGTATACACCAGGCGGTGAACCCAACTTCCGTCCTGATTATGCGACAGTTGTTTACTCCAAAATACTAAAAGAGCTGTACCCTGATGTGCCGGTGATAATTGGTGGCGTAGAAGCAAGTCTAAGAAGAGTGACTCATTATGACTACTGGTCAGACACGCTAAAGCCTTCTATTCTTATAGACAGTAAAGCTGATCTTTTGGTATACGGCATGGGCGAGCAGCCGCTAAGAGGACTTGTTCGATTATTAAAAAAGGGCGTCTCTCTTGATCAAATCAAAAACATTCCTCAAACAAGCTATTTGATTCCGAGGAAAGAAGAGATAGAAGATAAGGATGACTACAAGACTATTTATCTAAACTCACATGAAAAATGCTTACGAGATAAGAAAGCCTACGCTAGCAATTTTAAGCATGTAGAACAGGAATCGAACAAACTGCAGGCTGACCGTATCGTACAAGCCACAAGTGACTTTCAAGTCATCATAAATCCTCCTCACTACACCATGACTGAGGAAGAGATGGATGAGACGTTTGATCTTCCCTATACTCGTCTACCTCACCCTAAGTATAATAAGCGTGGGAAGATTCCTGCCTACGAAATGATCAAATTCTCCATCAATATGCACAGAGGATGCTTTGGTGGCTGCAGTTTCTGTACGATCTCTGCTCATCAAGGAAAATTCATTGCGAGTCGAAGTGAAAAATCGATCCTAAAAGAAGTAGATCAGGTAACTCAAATGGAGGACTTCAGTGGCTACATATCTGACCTAGGAGGTCCTAGTGCGAATATGTACAAGCTAAAAGGTAAAGTACAGAGCATTTGTGATCGCTGTGTGAGCCCTTCATGTATTCACCCAGTAGTTTGCTCAAATCTGGACACAGATCATACTCCTATGACGGAGCTTTACAAGAAAGTGGATGAGCATCCTAAAGTAAAAAAAGCCTTTGTGGGTAGTGGTATTCGCTATGACTTACTTGTAAAAAGCTATAACAAAAACGCAAACGACAGTATTGACACTTACATGGATCAAGTGGTAAAGCGACATGTCTCTGGCAGGCTAAAAGTAGCACCTGAGCATACATCCGATGATACACTCAAAATAATGCGTAAACCTGCCTTTAAACATTTTCATGAGTTCAAGAAAAAGTTTGATAGCGTCAACAAAAAGCATGGAATGAAACAACAGCTGATCCCCTACTTCATTTCTAGTCATCCTGGCTGTAAAGAAGAGGATATGGCTAATCTTGCCGCAGAAACCAAAGACATGGGTTTTAAACTTGAGCAAGTACAAGATTTCACCCCAACACCTATGACCGTGGCAACTGTCATTTACTACTCAGGATATCATCCTTACACTATGAAGACTTCCTATGTGGCAAAAACCGAAAAACAGAAGAAGAATCAACATATGTTCTTCTTTTGGCACAAAAAGGAATTTCAAAACAGGATAAAAGATAAGTTGCTCAATAAAGGAAGAGGTGACTTAGCAGCGAGACTTATTGGTCACACCTTTGGCAAAAAACAAGAGCACTCTAGGCCATTTGACAAGAAACGACGATCATCGAAGTAGGCTAAATAACTGTTTTATTGAATTGAAACCAGCTTGGTGCTTCATCAAAAGACATGATTGTCTCAAGCGCTCAAACGAGAGTAGGAAAACTCATCTTTGTTTCCCAGAATAGGAAAAAGTAACAAGGGGTAGAAGGGCTAATGTTAGCCTTTGATTATAATAATAAATTCAATACCTAAGGTAAAGGGTGCAACTAATATTAGTTAAAAAGTTCTTTTTCTTATAAAACCAATAAGTAAAATGTAAATTCACACTGATTTTAAGTTCCCAAGAATTTTAAATAAAACAGATAATTAATGAAAATCATTGCAATTGTATTCTCTGCGCTATCTGTTTTGCCATTCCATTCGGCTCTTAATGCACAATCAACTTCCGATCTATTTAGCTTAGAAGGCCTAAGCATCAATGCATATGACACTAATTATTTTGACGGCCTTAGAAGTGAGAGTTACACCGTTATAGGAAGAACAGTTGATCCAATTCATGGTGACATTATAAAATACATCTCCAATGAGTATGGTACTGAGAGGCTTTTGAGGATACAAGGAAAAAAGATTTATGAGATAAGTCGATGGGGTCAACCAGATCGATTATTATATGATTTCGGTGTAGTCCTAGGTTATGTTTTCAATGAAGGTTGGTACAAAGGTCGTATGGTCACAAAAATAGATAGCATAACATTGCTTAATGGCGATAAACGAAAAACTGTGCACATTGGCGGAACCCCAATTGTGGAAGGTATAGGGGATTTAAGGTATGGTTTATTTCCTTTTTCTACTTTTGAATCTGTAAGCATTTTTGTGTGCGCAAAGCTGAAAGATGAACTGCTATTGTTAAATCCAGAGGAGGGCAGCTCCGGTTGTGAAAAATATAGTTGTATCAGACCAATACCTAAAATCGATATTATTACAGAAAATCTTGAAGCAAGGGTTATTAATACTTCTTTGTATGCAAATGATTTTTTATGGGATTTTGGAGATGGCCAAACATCCACAGAGGCAAGCCCTGTACATGTATACGATAGTCCTGGATGCTATAACATCACATTAGCTATTGGTAATGACTGTTATCAAGATCAAGTTTTAGAAACATACCGCAGCTCAATTGATTTTAATATTGCTTGGGATAATACCTACTCAAATGACACCTTAAATTCATCAGTATATGCATATAATGTTGATACCGATTACGTGTATAATGATGAGTCATTGTACAAAGTTACAAATCAAGGTCAAAACTGGGAAGAACTTTCCATTTCGACAATTGATGGTGAAAAGAGATCTATTCTTGATATAAAAATGTGGGATGAAAAAAGAGGGGTGGCGGGATGTAAAGGTTATGATGGTATTATAGTTACAGATATTGGAGGGTTAACATGGACAGCAAAAGTTAGTGAGGCTTATTGGACCGCTGGTCTAGTCACAGAACAGACTGGAATGGCATATGCACCAGCTGGCGTTTATGCAGATAAATTTTACAGAACAGAGGATTTTGGTCAAACTTGGGACATTATCGAAACAGATAATCAGATTTACAAATTTCTATATGTTGAAGGTGATGTAGTTTATGCTCAAACATTTGTAGGTTTTTGGAAAGGTTATAATAGTGATTTTAGGATTGGAATTTCAAGCGACAAAGGTGAATCATGGAACATATTAACAGTTCCATTTAAAGCAGAACAGCTTCAATTTGTAGATAGTATACATGGATTTGGTATAGATAGAAATAATGTTTGGTTTACTGAAGATGGAGGCATGACCTGGGAAAAAATTCCTGGGCTGAGAAATATTAATTATTTGTATCTGCATAGCCCAACTCATGGATGGATCATAAATAAAAACTATGAGGTTTTATATACTACTGATCGTTTTAAAACGCTGGGCTATAGTGCGTGCGGAAATGCAAGGATATATAAGATTCAAACATTATCGGATACAACTGCTATAACCTTCCGATCCACCTTTTATGATGGGACGAAGAGATATCTTTTTAACAAAGAAAAAATAGATGGCTATTCAGAGATTATAGATAATGACGGAGATGGTTTTGTAATAGAAGAAGATTGTAATGACAGTAACCCATATGTGAATCAAGATCAACTCGAAGAACCATATAACGGAATAGATGATGATTGCAACTCTGATACACCCGATGATGACTTAGATCAAGATGGGTTCTCACGAGATAATGATTGTGATGATACCAATCCAAATATTAATTCAGACCAATTAGAAGAACCTTACAACGGAATAGATGATGATTGTAACCCTGCAACGCTCGATGATGACTTAGATCAAGATGGATTCTTGAAAGTTGATGATTGTGATGATAATAACCCAAATATAAATCCAGCCAGGGAGGAAATAGTAAATAACGGAATAGACGAAGACTGTGACGGAATGGATTTAATTCTCCTTTCTAATGAGATGACCAATTCGAAGGTGAAGTTTTATCCAAATCCGTCGATAAATGTTATCAATCTGGATCTCAATGGACAATCTAATTTCCAAGTAAATCTTTACAGTTTAGAGGGAAAACTAATTCTATCAGAACATAATTTAAATACAATAAAAATTGATGATATTCCTCGAGGTGTTTACTTATTGGAAATAAAAGACTTACAAACAGGAAGCAAGACTATAAATAAAATAGTAGTTGAGAAGTAAGTAAAGAGCATTACTCTCGTTTCATGACCTAGATTAATAAAGTTAAGCCATTTAGCAGGATGTCCGTTCCCAAAGAGGAGTCCAATTATCCATTTCTCTAAATAACAAATCAGAACTCGAATACACATTACCTAAATGTTATGGCAGATAAATTTTAATCTTACCTCTTTCTTTAAGAAACGCATTGAAAGCTTTATGCAGCCATTGCATAGACTCTTCTATACTCTCGAAAGGTAATCATACGCTGAGTATCTTCATCCCATAGTTTATGGTTCATGAATTTTAAGCTCTCACGAAAAGTGACCACTGTCGTGAATTGACTGAACTCTGGATTTTCCTTGATGCACTTCATCAAGTTGTAATTCGGTATGGCAGAATATAAATGATGGATGTGATGGACACCTATATTTCCTGTCAACCAGTTGATCACTTTAGGTAATTTGTAGTAGGTACTCCCCTTCAGAGCTGACACAAAATGATCCCAATTATTCTCCCATCTTTTGTATCCGTTTTCATGCTGATGTTGTACAAAGAAGAACCAAATAGCAATTATGGAAAATAAATACAGCACCGTTAAATAAGTCATCAATGCAGCTTTCCAGTCTAGTAAAAAGCAAAGAGCTACAACTCCACCAATGACAAAAACATTGTTGAGCATGACACTCCAAAAGGCTCTACTCTTTCTATTACCTAATATCACAAGTGGTAATCTCATATTTCTGATAAAGTAGACGATAGGACCAATCAAAAAAGTAACTAGTGGGAATCGAAATATTTTGTACTTCATCTGATCCAACCCACTCATAGCTTGATATTCATTAACGGTGAGTGTATTAATGTCACCAATATCACGATGTTCCAATTTTCCATTATGATCATGATGAAAAGCATGTGCATCTGCCCAATAATTGTAAGGCATAGCACTAAAAAGGCTACATACAAACCCAATGATATTTCTCATTCGCTTGGATTTCACAAACGAATTGTGTCCGCAATCATGCTGAATAATAAATATCCTCACTAAGAAGAAACTATTGATCAAGCCTAAGCTAAAAAACAAGAAGAGATTGTAATTAAAGGAATAGTACATTCCTATCCATAGCCCAATGAATGGTATAATGGAATTGGCCATC
>JBGCFL010000079.1:0-6621 GCA_045106975.1 Ekhidna sp.
AGCTGGGCACTTCGTGACTCTAATGCAAACTACAAGCCTGTAGAGTCTGCAAAAAGAATGGGTAAGGAAATTCTTCAGACAGCAATTGAGGAAATAGAGCTATTCGGAGCTCCAGAAAATCATTCTTCAGAAGTTCTAGGAAAAGAGTTTGTCAAAGACCTTAATTCAATGAGCGAGTCAGAACGAAAAAAGCATTTCGAGGGGATGAAGAAAGACAAACTAGTGGAGATATTGATGAAGTTGATAAGTTGATGTGAAATCAATAGGCGGTCTAGATTTTCTACACTATGCAGTCAAAATAAATACTTCAGAGTCGTTCATTTCAAACTTCAGTTCATTATTCAGAATCTTTTGGAGTTTAGTGACCTGAATGTCTTTATCGTAATAAAGCTCAGCCAATTTTCTTCCATTTCTCTGATACTTAAACAGTAGTTCTGGAGAATTTAGAAACACTTTTAGTTTCTTCACAAACTCTTCTGGAGAATTTGGATCGTGATAAAACCCACATTTGTTCCTAGAAACTAAATTCCTTATCCATCCATTAAAGTTGATAATGGTCAACTTGCCTGCCGCCAAAGAATCAAAAAATTTATTTGGACTTCCTGTACCTAAAACCTCCACATCCTTAAAAGAAACATATACTGCGTCACTATGATCAAGCAAATCTTTGACAGTTTGTTTGCTTGAGTGTGAGTGAAACGAGATATTGGTCAAGCGTTTAGATGCTTTTTCTAACCTTTTCATTTCAGAACCATATCCAATGATATTAAAATGAACGGGTAGAGCTTGTTTGCTAGATTCTTTTGCGGCATCAATCAAATATTCCAGCTGATTTGCTTTCCCAAGCGCACCACAATAAGTCACTTGAAATTTATTAGTATCACTGAAGTCTCCTATGCTCTTTTGAGGTTCAAAAAAAGAGCAATCTGCCATATTTGGGATCACATACACCTTCGTATTGGGCGATACTTTTTCAATGTAATTTCTAATAGAAGGTGAAAGAGCAATGACTTTTTCTGCTTCGAAATAGAATCTTTTTTCTAAAGAATAGAGCCACTTCTTTAACAGCCTATTATTTATTACCCCCATTTGAATAGGAGCCTCAGGCCATAAGTCACCTACTTCGAAATAGTATGGAAGATTAAGTTCCTTTTTCAATGATGTTCCAATAAAACCCGTAGTTAAGGGTGTTGTCATGATGTATGATAAATCATGCCTTCCAAGTGATTTAGCTTTCTTTTTGGCTAATCTAACAAACTGATAAAAGGACCATATACGTCTAATAAATCCAAATTTGTTATCGTAAGGCACTGGTAAATAGTGCACCTTGATTCCATCAATAGTTATGATTTTTTCGTCATCATTATTTGCCGTGACCATCGTCACCTCATGACCAGCATCCACCAGTCCCTTCGCCAAATAATAGGATCTGATGGACCCTCCTTCATCTGGCGTTTTAAAGTATTGGTGGATGTAAAGAATCTTCACAATTCAAATATGAATCATAAAAAGACAAGAAGCACTTTTTTTCGAGTAAGAAACCCAATCCTTCGGCGACAATCTTATCAAAAAAACGTCAACTTAGAATGTCAAAAATTCTTCTCGAAATATTTACAAAAATGAGTGATCTCACATTTCTCACACTTAGGAGATCTAGCCAAACACGTATATCTCCCGTGTAAAATCAACCAATGGTGGGCGACTGCAATAAACTCATCGGGAATATGTCTTACAAGCTGCTTCTCTACCTCCAAGGGAGTCTTAGCAGTTTGAGTGACTAATCCTAGCCTTTTTGATACTCGAAAAACATGAGTGTCCACTGCCATGGCTGGCTGATTGTACAAAACAGATACTATTACGTTGGCTGTTTTTCTTCCTACCCCTTGAAGCGAGGTTAGATCAGGTATGTTATTGGGAATTTCGGAATTGAATACCTCCACTAAGCGCTTGCTCAGTGCAAGAAGATGCTTTGTTTTATTATTTGGATAGGACACACTTCTAATGTACGGAAACAGCTCATCGAAATGTGATGCCATCATATGCTCAGGAGTAGGGAAATCCCTAAAAAGAGCTGGTGTCACCTTATTGATACGCTCATCAGTACACTGGGCACTGAGTACTACTGCTACCAAAAGCTCGAAAGGATTCGAATACCTAAGTTCTGTTTCTGGATCAGGAAATGATTCCGAAAAGTGAGTTACGAATGCTTCAAATCGTTCCTTTTTGTTCATCAGTTAAAATTAATCTAGATGAACCTAATGATAGCATGAATCAGCATGACAGTCCATTTTCATTAAACTATCATGCTGAGTTCTTGTATGGTTTGAATTTTTTGGTGGTTAAACTCACCTATTCCGACAAAATCGACTATCGATTTAATGTAAGATTAAACTCAATGATCAAAATAAGTTTATCGAATTGTTCATTTCGATATACTCAATTTGACAAAACATTCAGACAGACTGAACATTTTTTGAAGCATATAGAATTCTGGAAACAACACCACTAGGGGCTTTCATTTCGAAAGTATCCAGTGACTCCATCGCACTTCTTAGTTCACCAACATGTTCGTGAAGCTCAAAGTCTGAAAGCATTGCATCATTGATGTCTGCTTTTTCATCTTCATTTACCTCATCGTAGAGAAATCTTACAATGTCATTTTTTGTAAAGGTTTTTATCATAGGCGTTTTGATTCTGCTCAAACTGTTTTCGTAAGTTCATTAAAGCATACCTCATTCTACCCAAAGCTGTATTGATGCTCACATCTGTAGCTTCAGCAATCTCCTGAAAACTCATTTTCATGTAGTGTCTCATCATGAGCACTTCACGTTGCGTTTCCGGAAGTTCCTTGATAAATGCTTTGAGAAGGTTATAGGTATCTTGTTTTATATGTTCTTCTTCAATAGAATCCTCAGAAAAATCAAGTGTATTAAATACACTACTGCCATCCTCCATCACGATCATCGGATATCTCTTGGCTTTTCTGAAATGATCTATGGACAGATTGTGAGCAATACGGAGAATCCATGGCAAGAATTTTCCTTCCTCATTGTATCTGCCAGACTTGATAGTACGAATTGCTTTAATAAAAACCTCTTGCATGAGATCTTCTGCTGTGTACCTGTCTTTAACTATTAAATAAATGGTTGTATAAACCCTGTTCTTGTGACGATTGAGAAGTTCCTCAAATGCCTCTTCGTTTCCTCCAATATAGAGGGACAGCAATTCACTGTCATTCAAACCCTGATTATTCATTTTCACTTGTTTGGTAACGTAGAGGTCTATATCATATTGTGTCGTTTGGGTTTGTAATAATTTTAATTGGCAAGAATATATAAAATAAACAATTCGGGAAAGCAAGAACCTTATTTTTGCAATCGCTAAAACCGAATTCCTTTATTAGTGTTTCTTAGACAGGCATACCCCCAAAATGGTTGGAAAAATTGAAGATTTAGACCCAAAAGAGTACATCATCATCAAAGGTGCGAAGGTGAACAACCTGAAAAACCTAGATGTAGCGATACCTCGTGACAAGCTTGTAGTCATTACTGGACTCTCTGGTTCTGGAAAGTCCTCTTTAGCCTTCGACACGCTATTTGCTGAAGGTCAACGTAAGTATGTGGAAAGTCTTAGCTCTTACGCTCGCCAGTTCTTGGGTAGAATGGAAAAGCCAGAGGTAGACTACATAAAAGGTGTAGCTCCAGCCATTGCTATTGAGCAAAAGGTAAGCTCAAGAAATCCAAGATCTACAGTAGGAACCACTACAGAAATTTACGATTATTTCAAGCTACTATTTGCTAGAATAGGTAAAACTATTTCGCCTGTTTCTGGAAAAGAGGTGAAAAAAGATACTGTCACTGATGTGGTTGACTACATCCTTTCTCATGACGAGGGAAGTAAAGTCATGGTGACTACACCACTGAAACTCAAATCAAAAAGAACCCTTGAAAAAGAGCTCCAAATATTGATGAGTAAAGGGTACACCCGTATTCTTATTGACGATGAGGTAGCATACATTCAAGACATTCTGAAGGATAAAATAAAGCCGAAAGGTGAGGTTGAAATATTAATTGATCGAGCTGTCGTTCAAAATGATGAAACCACTCAGTTCCGTTTGGCAGATTCCATTCAAACCGCATTCTTTGAAGGAGAAGGAGATAGTATTATCAATGTCATTGGAAAAGGGAAAAAGAATTTCACTGATAGGTTTGAATTAGATGGAATTCTCTTTGAAGAGCCTACTGTTAATTTTTTTAGCTTCAACAATCCATATGGAGCATGTCGAAAATGCGAAGGATTCGGAAGGATATTGGGTATTGATCCTGATTTGGTAATGCCTGATAGGAATTTATCAGTCTACGAGGGAGGCATAGCTCCATGGAAAGGTGAGACAATGAAAATTTGGGCAGAGCCTTTGATAAAAGATGGCATTAAGTTCGATTTCCCTATTCATCGACCCATCTCAGAGTTGACCAAAGAGCAAATTGATGTGCTTTGGACTGGAAACGAGTATTTTGAAGGTCTCAACGCTTTCTTCAAGCATCTTGAATCTAAGCTTCACAAAATTCAGTATCGTGTGATGCTGTCTCGATATAGAGGTAAAACAAATTGTCCTGACTGCAGAGGAACTAAGCTGAGGAAAGATGCTTCTTATGTGAAAATAGATGAAAACTCTATTCAAGATTTAGTCTTACTTCCAATAAAGAAATTGATCCCATTTTTTGATGCGGTGAAGCTTTCTAAGCATGACGAACAGGTAGCTAAACGAATTCTAGAGGAAATTAAGAACAGGCTTTCTTACTTAGATCAAGTAGGTTTAGGTTACCTAACGTTGAACAGGCTGACAAGCACTCTTTCAGGTGGAGAATTCCAGCGGATAAAGCTGGCTACTTCTTTAGGAAGTGCTTTAGTAGGCTCAATGTATATTCTTGACGAGCCAAGTATTGGCTTGCATCCAAGAGACACAGATCGATTGATTGATGTATTAGAAACACTTCGCGATGTTGGTAATACAGTGATCGTTGTTGAGCATGAAGAGAAAGTCATGGAAGCAGCAGATCAAATCATTGACATTGGACCTGATGCTGGAATTTTTGGAGGAGAATTAGTCTTTCAAGGGACCATGAAAGACATGAATGGAAGTGTGGAGTCCTACACCACCAAATACCTGAAAGGCAAAGAGACCATTTCTGTTCCAGAGAGAAGAAGACCATGGAGACAATCTGTTTTAATTGAAGGTGCAAGAGAGAATAATCTTAAGAACATTGATGTAGAAATTCCTCTTGGAGTGATGACGGTTGTTACGGGTGTGAGTGGCTCAGGTAAATCTACTTTAATTAGAAAAATACTCACTCCAGCCATTGGTAAGCAGCTTGGAACCATGGGAGAAGCAACTGGGAAGTTTACCAACCTAACAGGTGACTATAAGAAGATAACCCAGGTAGAATTTGTAGATCAAAACCCCATCGGAAAAAGCTCTAGATCAAATCCTGTGACATATGTCAAAGCGTATGATAATATTCGTCAGCTGTTTTCAGAACAACCCATTTCCAAAACAAACAACTTTAAACCAGCTCATTTCTCCTTCAATGTAGACGGAGGAAGATGTGAAGTGTGCGAGGGAGAAGGAACCGTAAAGATTGAAATGCAGTTCATGGCAGATTTGCATTTGACATGCGAGAATTGTGATGGCAAAAGATTCAAAAAAGAAATACTTGAGGTCAAATACAATGACCTAAACATAGCAGAAGTCCTTGACTTATCCATTCATGAAGCAATGGAATTTTTCGAAGGAAAAACAGCCATCACTAACAAAATCAAACCTTTGTTTGATGTTGGTTTAGGTTATGTAAAACTTGGTCAAAGCTCAAACTCACTTTCTGGTGGAGAAGCCCAAAGGGTGAAACTAGCTTCTTTCCTTGGCAAGGGTTCTAAAGCCAATAATACAGACCATATTCTTTTCGTCTTCGATGAGCCTACCACAGGTTTGCACTTTCATGACATCAAAAAATTACTGGATGCAATGAATGCTTTGGTTGACGGAGGTAATTCAATGGTCATCATCGAACATAATACCGAAATCATTAAAAACGCAGATTGGATTATTGATCTAGGTCCTGAAGGTGGAGATCAAGGTGGTCAAATTTGCTTTGCAGGGTTACCCGAAGATATGATCAAATTAAAGGATAATTATACAGCTCAGTATTTGAAAGATAAGATCTAAATCGCTTTCTAAGAAACGAAATCTTTCATTTTCTTCTCAACTAGTTCCCAGTTAATTGGAACGTTGTTATCTGTATGAACCATTTCAGACAAAAACCCAATGGATTTAGGTTCTAGCCCAAACATCTTTGCCACCATTTCACAGAACCTTATTTCGCTTAGAAATACCTTACCATCTGCCTTCATTACTTTAACCAGGTCAGCTAAGACTTCTATCTTACCTTGAAAGTCAAGATTAAGTGGTACTAAGCTATCATTCCCTTTATTTTCAAGCTCATCTTTCATTATTCTTTCAGAGTCTGTAGTATCTATTTGATGGATTTTCACATACTCTTTCAGGAGAACAAGTTCACTTTCTTCTAATCTATTATCTACAAGAGCAAGCCTTACTAAGGTCCG
>JBGCFL010000008.1:0-51718 GCA_045106975.1 Ekhidna sp.
ATTGCTTTATTAATTCCAGACTCATCATTGATCAATAATGGATATAATAATATTGGCCTGCTTTACTATGATTTAGGTAGCTATCAAACAGCGCTAGAGTACTTGCTAAAAAGCCTTGCTATGAAGAAGAAGATAAAGCAAGTCTATGGATACTCTACCACTTTAAACAATATAGGATTGGTTTTTGAAAAGGTGGCAGATTATGAGGAAGCTAGAGAGAATTTTGAGGAGGCACTTGAAATGGCACTTCAAACGAAAAATCCTGCCCAAGAAATTTACTCTCAGAATAACATAGGCATTACTTACTTGAAAGAAGGGGCTTTTGATCAAGCTCTCTCTTATTTTAGAAGTGCTCTTCAATTGGCAGAAGAAACAGAAAATTTGAATTGGGGAGCTGTCTCATTACGAGGAATAGGAGAAATTTTCACGGAAAGGAAAGCATATGATTCTGCAGAGGTTTACTTAAAAAAAGCACTTGCTTCCTGCGAAATAATAGAAGATAAAAAGGGATTAACTGAAATATATTTTTTATTGGCTAAGCTTTACTTTATTCAGGATAATGTCAGTTTAGCTTCAGGTTACTTGAATAAAAGTCAAGATTTTGCAAAACAAATAAGGATCAGCCAGCAACTTCTCTCGAACCTTAAACTGTATATCGAAATTTATGAGCGTAGTTCAAATAAGGAAAAAGTCATTTCTTATCAAAGTCAATATATAAATCTTAGAGATTCCTTGTTTCAAGATGTGTTTTCAAGAAATTTATCCCTTGTTCCGCTCAAGTTGAAGCGAGAGGAGGATAGAATTAGGTTTGCAGATCAGCAGGCGGAATTAAAGAGTCAGGGATTAATGAATTCATTATTTGTGATCATTATTATCGCGATAGCTCCGCTAGTGGTTTTTCTGATTATTTTGCTTCATAAAAACAACAAGAAGAATATCGAACTTAAGAAAAATAATGAAGAGTTGAAGGAGACTCAGAGTTTACTGGTGAGATCTGAAAAAATGGCCTCTTTAGGAATTTTAGCTGCAGGAGTTGGTCATGAGATAAACAATCCGCTCAATTTCATAAAAAATGGGGTTTCGGTTCTGGAGATGAAGCTAGAAGAGCAATTCAAAGGTTCTAGTGAAGAAATGAAACAATATTTCACTATAATAAATGAAGGAATTAATCGCACTTCAAGTATTGTGAAAAGTCTTAGTCACTTTAGTAGGGTTGGAGTGAATATGGACGAAAAATGTAATGTTCATGAGATAATTGAAAACTGCTTGATTATTCTCAATGTAAAACTCAAAGGCCGAATTAATATAGAGAGAAGTTTTACCTCAGACTCTGTACAAGTCATTGGAAATGAAGGAAAGCTTTATCAAGTATTTATGAACATAATTTCCAATGCAGAGCAAGCAATAAAAGATACAGGTCTAATTGAAATAAATACTCGAAAAGTAAGTGCAAATGTAGTGGTAACTATAACAGATGATGGATCTGGTATAGAGGAGGAAAACCTTTTGAAAATAAATGATCCATTTTATACCACTAAAGATCCAGGTAAGGGTACTGGACTTGGTTTGTTCATTACACATTCTATCATTGAAGAACATAATGGAAGTATAGAAGTAACTTCCGATTTAAACAAAGGGAGTAAATTTGTAGTCACACTACCTATATTAAGAGCTAAATGAACGATCAAAAAGACATAACTATACTTTATGTAGACGATGAGGAGACAAACTTGTTTTTGCTTAAAGTTACATTTGAGTCTAAGTATAAAGTACTGACTGCTAGTTCTGGAGATGAGGGATTAGAAGTGCTTAAGCAGCATCAAAATGATATTATCGTTGTAATAAGTGATATGAGTATGCCTGGAATGAATGGGGTAGAGTTTATCCAGCTGGCTAAAAAGGAGCACTCTAAAATATCATATTTTATATTGACAGGATACGATTATAATGACGAAATTGATGAAGCGCTGAAATCAAATGTGATTCATAAATTCTTCACAAAGCCTTTCGATGCAGCTCAAATTGAAGACGCCATAGAAGAAACATTTTTCAATTTGAAAAATTGATAATTTTTTAGATCAAAGTGGTGATTGATTCTCATCTTTATTTAGTTTCGAAATTCTTATTTATCTAATTTGTAAGTTGAGAATATTACTATGAGATATACTTTTTTCGCTCTTTTTATCATTTTGTGTCAGATATCTTCAGCTCAAAAGAATTCAGATATTGTTTCTATTATTGATGATCTTACCATCAGGTGGGATGAATCAGCCATTAAGCTTAAGAACTATCAAGGTATCCAAGAGTTTTGTTTGGTCAAAGAATTCCGCTTAGAAACCAATGAGTTATTGGATGAGATTCATCATTGGGATACTACATTATATTACATAGTTCAGGGCAAGTTTGACGCAAGTAAAGATGAAGAGGCGAAAGCGACATTGCATGATATTGAGCTTTTAGAGACAGAATATTCTACTCAAAATTTCAAAGAATATATTGCGGATGAGTGCCAAATACTCAAAAAAATACAAGACTCTTTTGATGCAGAAACAGTAAAGAAATATGAAAAGGAAATTAAGAAGTTTGAGAAAGAGCTAGTAAAATATATCACTAGCATCACCTATCGTATTGACATAATAGATGAGCATATCCATCATCTTAACTTTAACTGAAAAATCTTTATTTTAAATTTTCTTTAAAGAAATCAATCGTACGATCCCAAGCCAATTCAGCTGACTTTTTATCATACCTAGCAGTGGTGTCATTATGAAAACCATGATTTGCATTGGCATAAGTATGAGCTTTGTATTCTTTGTCATTCGCCTTCAGCGCCTTTTCATAATCTGGCCATCCAGCATTAACTCTAGTATCTAATTCTCCAAAATGGAGTAATAAGGGAGCTTTTATCTGAGTGACCATTTCCTTAGAAGGCTGACCCCCATAAAACGGAACAGCTGCTTTTAAATCGGGAACCTTTACTGCCATCATATTTGAGATCCAACCTCCAAAACAAAATCCAACCACACCAACATTGCCATCGCATTCCTTGTGATTTGTTAGGTATTCATGAGCAGCAATAAAATCTTCAAGCATTTCATTTCTATCACGTTTTCGTTGCATGGTCCGTCCATCATCATCATTTCCAGGATACCCACCAAGAGGAGTGAGAGCATCTGGTGATATGGAAATAAACCCAGCCATTGCAGCTCGTCTGCCCACATCTGCTATGTGTGGATTAAGTCCTCTATTTTCGTGAACAACTACAATTCCAGGAAGTTTCCCCTTTGCATTTTTAGGCCTAGAAAGTTGAGCTTTGATATTACCTCCACCTTTTGATGAGGCGTACTCAATGGTCTCGGTCTTTAGTTTTGGATCATTCTGTCCAACTTGAATAACATCATAATTTGGCATTATGAAACTCATTAGTGAAGTAAGAGTTAAACTACCAACCGCATAAATCGAAAGCTTTTCTATAAACTCCCTTCGCTCCATTCTGTTATGAGCATAGTCATCGTATAAGCTAAATACTTTAGGATCTATGTTTTCTTTATCGATTTTCTTCATTGTGTGAAAGTTTAATTCCAAAAAGGTAATCAATGAATATCGATGTTCTGTTTTATTCAGGCCTCTCCCTGTATCCTGTGGATGCAAGTTTCAATTCAGGTAAATTATACAACTCCTTTACAGAATTGTAATCTGAATAGTCTATTCTACCTCCAAACTGACCAGGAACAACAACTACTCTGGCGATCCAATTGTCTGTCCAATCAGCACCAAGACCATTTAGGTCTACTGTGCCATCAAGAAAAACCGTGGCATCAAATTTTGTAAAGTCATAATTGTAGTGAAGCATTCCATCGTCAAAAAAGAGTGTTTGAGGTAGCAGTCTCCAAATTTCATCCTCTTCGTTCCATAAGAAATAGACCAGCATTACATCTGAATCTAGCATCGTAAACGTATTTGGCAATTCTAGTAGTGCAGAATAATCAGGGGCTGTAAAGCTTAATTGATAGTCAAAAACAAAAGACTCTTCTCCGTCCAATCCATCTAAACCGTCGAATCCATCTCTGCCAGCTGGACCAGGTACAGGTGTCTCACATCCTATTAGAAATATTGTCCCTAATAATAAAAGTGTGTATAGCTTTTTCATAGTCATCTGATTTTGAGTTAAACATTAACTTTCAATGAGCTATAAGAAAAAAGGATGCCAAAATTTGATATTAGCAAAATATTATTCAACTCATATCGTAGGTGGATACATAGAATGGTTTTACATCGAGACTAAGTTCTTCTTGTTTTGTCAACCCAAAAGTCCTTTTAAAAAGGATGCCCGGAGAAGGAGTAATGAGTCTATCCAATAGGCCCAGCTTTCCTTGAGTTTTTAAGAGAGAGTGTATTGGCGATTGATTATCAACACCCATCATTGCTTTTGTAACTTCATACTGAGAGCAAAGAGTCTCTAAGAAATTAGGAAGAAGATGCTCATGACTAGGATTCACATAAAGTCTCTCAACACCAATAAAGTCTATTTTACCTTTTTGAAAAATTCTGTTAAGTATAGGTAATCTTGGGAGCACTTTTCTAAAGAGCCAACCATCCAATCCTGGCATTTCATGTATTTTCCAACTATTGACTTCCAGTTTCGCGCCGAAAATGATTTTACCATTCACTTCATGAATGAAATAGTTATCCCAACTTTCATTAAAATTATGGACTAGATTATAATTCTTGTAAAAGGATTTGAGAAGCGAATTCATTTCAGTATTTCGTTCTTCAGGAAGTCTTATGATATTCAACTTCTTTTTTGGGTAGAATCTAGAGAAAAGGAGGGTTACCAATTTTCTTGAAGGAAGGAAGTCCATCGCTTTCACCATATTTAAAGAATGCTCATTAGTAGATTCTACAAAAGCATAAATGATGGTTTTATCAGAAAGAGGCTTTAAAACCAATGTCTCAGGGTGATCAAAGAGTTCTTTTATTGCTTGATGTATGACGCGAGGTTTTTTTCTATTTTTTTGTGTTTTCTCACCTTCGGATCGCATGGGAGCATTGAATGAAAAATACCTCACATAAAGACCTGAAACAGGTTGGTCGCCGATGTTCAATTGATGTCTAACAAGAGCAATAATTCCAAGTGTTGTATTATTTCTCTTGAACTCTAGAAAAGAGGTGTTCTTTATTGACTTTATTTTTTCCGTACTCTTTGTATGTTCATAACGCATCCTTCCAGGAGTTCCATATATCGTTTCATTTGCTATTTGCTCAAAATCGAGAGACGCAATGGGACTTTTAAATATCCGAATACTAGGATATGAAGTGGATAGAGATATTTCCTTAGCTGACATGGTAGTCAAAGATAGAAGACGATTTTGAGAGTTATTGTGATTCTATTAATCTCACTTTCTTGAATTTATCATGGCGTATTCGATAAGCGTTTATGGCAGTGTTGCCAAGCTTGTTGGTATACTTGTGATTTACCCAAGCTCCAGCAATAGCCCCAATACCAGGGATCAGTTGAATTAATTTTGCTAAATCAATGTAATCACGATATTCCAATTGGAAAGTACGCCAGTCTAGATCATTCAAATCGGCAGGGAGTTGATCCTTAGAAATGGTCCAGTTCTCAAGTGTTTCAAAAAGTTCGTTCCTATTTTTTTGACTTGAGAATGTGAGTTGAAAAATATACAAAATATAAACACGCTCTTTATAGTCATTGGTATCATAGCCATACCTCGATGCAATTTCAAATAACATCTTCATTTTCAAAGTAAGCCATAAAGGAAAGTCGGCAAGACTTAATAAAAAACCTCCAAAACCAGTTGCTGCGCCTTCGACAGCCGCAGAAGAGGAGTAAAAGTTTATTCGCTCTTTTACTTGAGCCTCTACTTCTTCTAATGAACCAATGATAGGTCTAGACTTGGTGGTAAAGCCAGAGCCAAATAAAACACCCTTTGTCATTTGTTTGATAGCTGCTGTAATGGCTTGATGTACTCTCTCAGGAATGACTTTATTGATCTTAGTTTGTACCCTCTTAGTGGAATTTTCCCAGAAAGAAGGCGACTTTCGCATTTTAACCTTCCATTGATCTAGCTCTGATGAAACAAGTTGTTCGTATATGGAGTTTGATTTATGATTTTCCAATTATCAATGTATTTGTTACTGAATTTCCATCCAAATTAGTGAGTATACGATTTTCTGGTTTTTAGGTAACCGGAGAACGGTATTTATTTCATTAAACCAAAATTTTGATCCTTTGGCCCTTATTCATCAACTGCTGGGCGAATATCCAAGTAGATATTTTATTAACGAATGTATTTTGCATAAAGAATGACTGACGCGATTATCTATTTTTATTCACAAAATCTACGATCTCCATATGAGTGAATTAAAGCGAATTGAGGCCTTAGAAGAATATGATATTCTGGACTCTACTCCTGAAAAAGAGTTTAATGAAATAATTGAGCTTGCATCTGCAATGTTTGGCGCTCCAATTTCATTTATATCTCTTATTGAGAGTGAAAGGCAATGGTTTAAGGCAATTAAGGGACTTTCTGTAAATGAAGCTGAAAGAAAACATGCCTTTTGCAATTACACAATAGATCAGCCAGAAGGTTATTTGATTATCAATGATGCTGTTAATGACCATAGATTCGTCAATAATCCATATGTGGTTGACAATCCTAAAATTAGATCCTATGCTGGAGCAGCACTTGCGACGAAGGATGGCTATCATATTGGAACTATCTGTGTAATTGATAATAAACCAAGGAATTTTGATGAAAAAGATGCAGCTCTATTGAAAATCATTTCAAATAGAGTTATGGTTTTATTGGAGCTTAGAAAAGAGAATATAAAGAAGCATAGAGAGCTTAGCCTGACAAAGGACGAGCTAGACTTAACACTAGATAGGTTAATAGAGGCACAGTCAATTGCTGGAATTGGTAGTTGGGACTGGGATCTTGGCACAAATGATCTTTATTGGTCTCCTGAGATGTACCGGATATATGGAATACAACCAGAGGAGGAAAACTTGTTTGAAAAATGGATGTCAAAAGTGCATCATGATGATGTCTCTCTTTTGAAGAATGCACTCATAGGAGCATTAAAGGAGGGAATAAATGCATCTATCGAATATCGTATTATTTGTGATTCTGGAAAAGAACGCTGGTTAGAGGCAATTGGAACTGTGAAAAATGTGTCAGGTGCTCCAGTAAAAATCAGTGGAACAGTACAAGATGTTTCTAAACGAAAAAATGCTGAAATTAAGCAGGGTATTTATTTGAAAACATTGAAGGATATTATGTTTGATATTTCTCACAAAATAAGGCAGCCCCTTTCAAATAGTCTTGGTTTGGTAGATACATTAGTATCTCATGACTTATCAGAGGAGGAAATAAAAAAATTCGCACAACACCTTAAGTTATCTATCCATCAAATGGATGCATATGTACGAGAGATGTCAGATGCTATATTCAGCAGTCAAGAAGAGATAGATAAATAAAGGGTTTTAAAAAAAACAAATTATAAAAAATCTCTTTCACTTGGCTAGTTATTCTTTTGCCTCCTCTACAGGATCAAACGTATATAGATCTGTATTGGTAAAAAAATCTATTCTTTTATAGTTAGTTTACCTAGTGTTCAAAAAATTTGTCTAAACCTTGCCGAGAGAGTGGGAAAGGTTATTGTCTAATTTATCTTCCTCTGACAATCCCAAAGAGCAAGTATTTATAGCTCTAAATATGATCTTCCATTAAGAATATCGAATAGGAGCAGAGCTTTTTGTTTGGCAATAGTTTAACTCCCTTTTATTGGAAGTATTACGTGAAATTCTGTTCCGTTTTTAATATCCGAATCGACTCTTATGTCTCCATCGTGATCCTTAATTATTTTGTAAGAAATGAATAGACCTAGTCCAGTGCCAACTCCGGGTTCCTTTGTTGTGAAAAACGGATCAAAAATTTTACCTCTCACATCCTCATGAATTCCTTCTCCTGTATCTTTAATCCTGACTGAAATCATATCTTTTTTAATCTCTGTGGAGATGGAAATCACTCCTGCGTTTTTAATAGCCTGTATTGCATTAGATATGAGGTTGATGAAAACTTGATGCAGTTGACTTGAATTGCCTACGACATGGTTATTCTCAGCAAATTTTTTTTCTAATGCAATTTTGTTTTTTAGTTGGTGGTTTAAAATAGTGAGACAATTATTGATGATAAATTGAATATCACATTCTTTCTTGTCTAAGCTAGCATTGTGATTGAAATGATTGAGACTATTGACAATCTTACTAATTCTATTGATACCCTCTTCAAATATGAAAAAGAACTTGTTAATGGTCTCATGCGCCTCACTTTCTTTAACATCTCTCAAAAGCTCTAGTCCTCCAGCCATGAAATTTAATGGATTATTGATTTCATGATTAATGCCAGCTGTCATGAGACCCAAGGAAGACATTTTTTCTGCTTGAATTAATTGATCTCTTGTTTCTGTAAGCTCAGTAAGTGTAGATTCTATGATTTCATTTTTTTCTTGAAGTACCTTGTTAATCCTGTTTTTGTTTTGGATACTTACAATTAACAAAAAACCTGTTATTATGATTGCAACAGCGTTATGCACATGATCAACTTGAGTGGCAAGCTCTTCTGAAAGTTCAATTTTCAAAAACGAGAACCGCTCAAATAGGAAATTGGATATAAAAATTAAAAATGATATTGTGAAAGTTAATTTCAACCATCTTAATTCTTTTTTTATATCAAATAAATAGATGCATCCAAGAGCTATTGGAAAGAAGATGTTAAGAATTGAAAAGCCAATGGTGAAAATGTGATAAGTAAAAACAACGCTTATTGATGCTGTAGATATGACCAGCATTTTAGCGATGCTATCTTTTCCTTTTAGATTCATAAACAGGGCAATGAGGGAACCCATCATATATAGAGAGCATATTGCGGAAATTTCTAGTCGATCAATGCTCCACCCATACCAGATATAGAAAATATAAATGGCTAAAGAAAAAATGCAGATCAGTAAAGTGAATTTTGCGAGAAACTGCTGCTCATTATGTTTTGTGTCACTAGGGTCAATCATTTAAAAAAAGGAAATTAATTTCTTGTAATTTCAGATTTATTCTGGTGCACCAGGTCGGACATTTCTCTTATCAGCGAGTCAAATTTGGCTGCTGACATACCTATATAACTCGCCAATTTCCTAGCCTCTTGGAGGGATATAGTGTCATAGTCTATGACCTGAGTAATACCCATACAGTTGGCCAATGGTTGCCTTACCTTATGGGAAAAATCAAATAGTAGTGTTTCCAGCATTTTGGAATAGCTGAGCTTATCTTCCTCTGCTTTTTTATGAGCAGTAATGTCCTGCACGGTACCATGCATTCTTACAGTTCTTCCTGATTCATCTACATCAGAAGAGCATATTCCTTCCAGCCAAAGAATTTCATTTTTAGAATCAATGATCCGGTATTCAATTTTACAGGATTTACCCTCTTTTAACCCGCCTACCAATTTTGATTTTAAACGCTCAATATCCTCTTTATGAACCTTGGATTGCCAAGTTTGAAGCGCATTGTTTTCAGATTCAACTTCTTCGTAAATCCTGTACATTTCAGGAGACCAGTATAATTCATCTTCTATTACATCCCAGTCCCAACTTCCTATCTTAGCTGCTTGTTGAGCCTTAACAAAACGATTGAGCATTAAATTTAGCTCATCTTGTTTCTGAACTAGTTGAAGTTTTTGAAGTAAATTTTCCTTCCTCAACTCAATTAATTGAACCACTCTATTAGCAAGAGTGATTAGTATTTTTTTGTCTTTTTCAGTGAATTCTCTGGGCTTATTGTCCAATACGCATAAAGTGCCAAGCGCATATCCTTCCTTATCCACTAATGGAGCACCTGCGTAAAAGCGAACATTAGGATCTCGTATTACAAGTGGATTAGCACTGAAGCGCTCGTCAAGGGTAGAGTCAGGGACAACTAAAACTTCAGAAGGATTTTTTATAGCATAATTGCAAAAAGCAATTTTTCTTTCCGTTTCCTTCACATCAATTCCATTGATCGCTTTAAACCATTGGCGATCTTGATCAATGAAGGAAATCAGAGAAATAGGAGCTTCACATATTTCACCTACCAAATCTACTATATCATCAAAATCTTTTTCTGGTTCAGAATCTAGGATTTCATATTTTTTCAAAGCCAAAAGACGTGAGGTTTCATTCATGTTTGATGGGTTAGGTTTTGGATTTTTATACTACTTCAGTTGGTATTATTAAAATTTTGTTCAAGCTAGGCGTAATTATTTTGAACGATATCGACATTTCGATAGGGCAAGGAAATGACCCGTTTAGCTCACTTGTTTCTCATGTATCCTAATAATATAGATGAAGATTGATGTAGGGTTTTAAGTATTGATTAGGGGCTGAAGTTATCATGTAGTCTAATGATTTTTCTCACCCACCAGCTCCCACTAAATCTCCATTTCGTCATATTTCCTTCAATAAACAGAAAAATTCTTTCAAATTTTCTCATTTATCGATAACTCACTTATTTTCAGAACCTTCGTGTTCGCTGCAAAATCAATGATTTAAAGTTATAATCAATGATTTATGGTATTTTGTGTATGAAAGTGGGGGCTTGTGGGAATAAATGTGAAACATTGTGTACATTTGCTACGGTGGTTTATATTTTTCAAGGCTCAGTATGGCGTTTTTTACAAGCGAGTATGAGTGTAAGTTGGATACTAAAGGAAGGTTGGTCTTACCTGCAAAGATCAAGAACAACCTTCCGGAGGTCTCCACTGCAGAATTGGTTCTCCGTAAAGGTTTCGAACCAAATTTAATCCTCTACCCAATGGTAGAGTATAAGAAGCTACACCATAAAATCTCTTCGTTAAGCGAGTTCAATCCTGAGCAGCGAAAATTGAAAAGAAATTTTTTCAGGAGTATAGCGCAGGTAGATCTAGACAGTGCAAACCGTCTATTGATACCCAAAACAATGCTCGCTCATGCGCAAATAGACAAAGAAGCAATTCTTATTGGCATGGGTAACTATATAGAAATGTGGAATCCAGCAGTGTTCGAAGAGCATCAAATCAATGATGCTGAAGAATATTCAGATTTAGCTCAAAAGTTCCTCGATGAATAGCCTGCGACAAGCTCATGCTTACATCAGTGGAAGTCACCCTGAATTTATTTCAGGGTCTACTCCCCCTTTAAAGGGGGGTGGGCTGAAAGGTGTGATGGCAGGGGGATGTCTTACGCACATCCAAAAATGAGCATCTACCACAATCCAGTCATGCTATCAGAATGCATGGAGGGACTCGATATAAAACCAGATGGTGTCTATGTCGATGTGACTTTTGGAGGAGGAGGACATAGTAAAGAGATTTTGAACCAGTTAACTACTGGTCATTTATATGCATTCGATCAGGATCAAGATGCTGAAAAAAATGCACAAGAGCTCTCAAAGGAGAGCGGAAGTTCTTTCACATTTATAGAGTCAAATTTCAGATTTCTGAAAAAGTATTTAAGACTCCATGGTATTACGGCGGTAGATGGCATTCTAGCTGACTTGGGGGTTTCCTCTCATCAGTTCGATGCGCCCGAAAGGGGATTTACAACTAGAGCAGATGGTGTTTTGGACATGCGAATGGATCAAAACGCTGAGCAAAGTGCCTATCATGTAGTTAATGAATACGAAGAGAAAGATCTGATTCATATTTTAAGCGCATACGGAGAAGTGAGAAATGCTCGGACCTTGGCAGGCGAGATACACTCTTTTCGGTTAAATCAGAAAATTCAGACTAGCGAAGAATTGAAGGCTATTGCACTTAAAAATGCTCCAAGAGGAAGAGAGCTGAAATATTTAGCACAAGTATTTCAAGCGATCCGAATTGAAGTGAACGAGGAGATGGAAGCATTAAAAGAATTTTTGACTCAGGCTGGTGAAGTCTTAAAGGCGGATGGCAGATTGGTAGTGATGAGCTATCACTCGCTGGAAGACAGACCAGTTAAGAACTTTATTAATAAAGGAAATTTCAAAGGGACGGACGAGAAGGATTTTTACGGTAACCCGATCAGGATTTTAGATCCAATTACCAGAAAGCCAATCGTTCCAAGCCCAGAAGAAATAGAAAAAAACAACCGAGCACGTAGTGCGAAGTTGAGAATTGGCAGAAAAAGAGGTTAAGTCGTTTGATGACTTCTATTCCCCTTCTGGAAGGGGTTAGGGGTAGGTTGAAAAACTTTCAAATGACGATTCCGCATTAGAATTATGAAGAACACCTACAAATTACCCCAACGCGAGGAGCGAGAAGGCCTATTCGGGCTACTCAACAAATTCCTCAGAATGGACAGCTCTGTGAGCGAAGTAATCCATGTGCGTTTTCTTCCACAAATTTTATTCCTGTCATTCTTATGTCTGATCTATATCGGAAACCGTCATTACGCGGAGAAGAAAGTTCGAGATATCAGCAAGCTAGAGACAGCTGTTGAAGATTTGAGAGCAGATTACACGACTCTGAAGGCGGAGTTTATGTATGAAAGCAAGCAGTCTGAGGTGGCAAAACGAGCAGAAAAATTAGGATTAACAGAAAGCACCGAATCACCTGAGCTGATTCAAAGTGTAGAAAAGTAAAGCACTCTTATTCCTCCTCTTTTTAGTAGGGGGCAAGGAGGAGTTAAAAATGAGCATTAAAAGAGACATAGTATTTCGCGTACGAATCGCATTCATCCTCACCTTCTTGGTGGCAGGTGCTGTGATATTTCGTATAGTCAAGGTGCAACACATTGAGGGTGATCAATGGAGAAGTCTTGGAGAGACGCTAGGTCTACAAGTAATGAATGTGAAAGCCACTCGTGGTAATATTTATGCAGACGATGGAAGCCTTTTGGCTACTTCACTTCCATTCTATCGCTTGGCTTTCGATCCTTATTTATCATCTAACTCACTATATAACAATAAGATAGATTCATTAAGCTATCTGCTTTCACGTTATTATAAAGATCTAACTCCGACTCAGTACCGCAGAAAAATAGATAAAGCCCGGAAAGATGGTAGACGGTATTTGACGCTCAGTAGAAAAGAGATAGGATATCAAGATAAAAAATTAATGGAACGCTGGCCTATTTTTCGAGAAGGAAGGCTTAGAGGAGGTGTGATATTTGAAAAGGTAGAAAAAAGATTTCTGCCCTTTTCTCATTTAGGTGGACGTACCATCGGAAATGTGAATGATCAAGATAGAGGAGTAGTTGGCTTGGAGTACAGTTTCAACAAGCAACTCGCGGGTGTTAATGGGAAGGGATTGTACCAAAAAATGGCCGGTGGAGGCTGGAAGCCAATCTATGATGGTACTGAAATCAGACCCGTTGACGGATACGATGTGCAAACGACTATCAATGTTGATCTACAGGATGTAACAGAATCAGCTTTACTTAATGAACTTCAAAAACACGATGCTGACTATGGCGTAGCGGTAGTGATGGAAGTGAAAACTGGTCAGATAAAAGCGATTTCAAACCTTAGTAAAAATAGTGATGGAGACTACTATGAAAGATATAATTATGCAGTAGGCAGCCAGGGCTCGAGAGAGCCGGGCTCCACTTTTAAGCTGGCAAGCATGATTGCTTTGCTAGAAGAGACAGATATTCAGTTATCAGATTCAATTGATACGGGAAACGGGTCCTTGGAATTCTACGATAGAACCATGCGTGATCATAAACCAGGTGGTTTTGGAAAATTGACCGTACAGGAAATATTTGAAAAATCCTCAAATGTGGGAGTAGCGAAACTGGTTTCTCATTTCTTCGATAGCAATCCAGACAAATTCATTGACTACATGAAAGGGATGAATCTACATCAGCCACTTGATTTTCAAATGGCGGGAGAAGGGAAACCATACATCAAAGATCCTTCTGATAGTACATGGAGTGGCGTTAGTCTTCCTTGGATGTCACACGGTTACGAGCTTAGAATGACTCCCCTACAAATGCTTACCCTCTATAACGCTGTTGCTAATGATGGGAAAATGGTGAAGCCGATGATTGTAAAAAGTGTACTAAAGGCGGATAAAGAAGTGGAGGACTTTGATACTGAAATCATTAATAAGAAAATATGCTCACCTAAAACGTTACAACAACTGCAAATCATGATGGAAGGAGTGGTAGAGCGAGGAACAGCAAAAAATATCAACTATAGTCACTACAAAATCGCAGGCAAAACAGGCACAGCTAAGAAAGCTAAAAATGGAAGATATGTTAAAGAATATTATACATCATTTGCTGGCTATTTTCCTGCTGAAGCTCCAAGGTATAGTTGTATAGTAGTTATTGACAATCCCAAAGGATACCAGATTTACGGAAGTGATGTTTCGGCTCCTGTATTCAAAGAAATAGCTGATAAAATATACTCATTAGAGCTAGATATGCACGAAATAGGAACTCAAGAGAAGACGGCTGTTGCTGGAGTATTTCCTTACATCAAAGCTGGAAATCAGGATGAGCTGACTATGATTTGTAACGAGTTAGGTATTTCAAATCATTCAGACTCAGAGTTAGAATGGGTGAAAACACGAGTGATTAACGACGCTGTTTACTGGAAAGGAAATACAGTAAAATTTGAATCTGTTCCAGATGTTAGAGGTATGACCCTTCGAGATGCGTTATACGTGTTAGAAAATTTAGGACTAGAAGTGAAAATTGACGGACGTGGAAGAGTTTCTACTCAATCATTATTACCTGGTGGGAAAATAATAAAAGGTTCAACTATTAAACTAAGCATGAGCTAATGCAAACAATAAAAGACATATTGTTTGGTGTTTCACTTCAGTCTTTAACTGGAGACAGAGAAGCTACAGTGAAAGGAATTGCATTTGATTCTAGAAAAGTAGAGTCGGAATTTTTATTCGTAGCAGTAAAAGGGTTGACGGTTGATGGGCATGATTTCATCAATAAGGCAATTGAATTAGGCGCTTCTGTGATAGTCTGCGAAAGTATTCCAGAGAGTCAAAAGGAAGGAGTCACTTTTGTTCAAACGAATAACGCTTCAGAAGCATTGGGGATTATTGCTTCTAACTTCTATGGCAGACCTTCGGAAAAAATCAAACTCGTAGGCATTACTGGGACAAATGGGAAGACCACTTGCGCCACATTGTTGTTTGAGCTTTTTCAAAATATGGGATACGCTGTTGGTCTACTTTCTACAGTAGAAAATCGAATCAATAATGATGTGATCGATTCAAAATTCACTACTCCTGATGCGGTTGAGATCAATAGGCTCCTAGCTCAGATGGTTGAAAGTGGATGTACACATTGTTTTATGGAGGTAAGCTCTCATGCACTTGTTCAACATAGAGTTACTGGTATTCAGTTTGCAGGAGGAGTATTCACGAATATTTCCCATGATCATCTAGACTATCACAAAACGTTTGATGAATACATAGCCGCTAAGAAATTATTGTTTGATGGATTACCATCAGATGCTTTTGCATTGGTAAATGCTGATGATAGAAGAGGAAGCGTCATGCTTCAAAACACCAAGGCAGATAAGCATAAAATGGCCATTCATTCCATGGCTGATTTCAAGGTGCGTATCATACACAATACACTTCAAGGATTAGAACTAAATGTTGGTGGAATTGATGTTTGGTTCCGCCTGATAGGAGAGTTCAATGCCTATAATATAATGACAGCTTTTGCTGTCGCAGTTTTACTTGGGGAGGAAAAAGAGGATGTACTGAGTAGTCTTTCTACTACTCAAGGTGCAAGCGGACGATTTGAGAAAGTAAATAACAGTTCAAACGTACTGGCAATTGTGGACTATGCTCATACGCCAGATGCATTAGAAAATGTGCTTAAGACCATTGAGGAATTAAGAACTAAAAATGAAACGCTAGTCACTGTTGTAGGGTGTGGAGGGGATAGAGACAAATCAAAGCGTCCAGAAATGGCACGTATTGCCGCGACTTTGAGCAACAAGGTGATTTTGACTTCTGATAATCCTCGCACAGAAAATCCTAAGGAAATTTTGGAAGATATGAGAGCAGGAATCCCTAAATCATTGGAACGCAATGTCATGGTGATAGAAGATAGAAAAGAAGCTATTCGTACAGCTTGTAATCTGGCTAGCAAAGAAGATATAATTCTGGTAGCGGGAAAAGGTCACGAGACTTACCAGGAAATAAAAGGAGTGCGCGAGCACTTTGACGATAGAGAAATACTTAATGAACTTTTAAACTAATGTATTTAGCTATTGAAAATATTATGAACAGTAATTCCCCCTTTCAATGGGGGAGCGGGAGCCTTGTGCGGTTGCAGGGGGATGTTTTAAAGATTAGAAGAGAGACTAACTAATGCTGAACTATTTATTTGAATATCTGAATCAAATAGACTTCCCAGGAGCGGGACTGTTTCAGTACATCTCGTTTAGAGCGGGGATGGCGGCATTACTATCGCTTATCATCACTATTGCATTTGGTAAGAAGCTAATCGAGATGCTTCAAAAATATCAATTGGGAGAGTCCATCAGAGATTTGGGATTGGAAGGCCAAATGGAGAAAAAAGGGACGCCAACTATGGGCGGTATAATTATCATATTAGCTATTGTTATCCCAACATTGTTATTGGCAGATTTGAGCAATATTTATATTATCCTTCTGTTAGTATCTGCCCTTTGGATGGGTGCAATTGGCTTTTTGGATGACTACTTAAAAGTAAAAAAGAAGAACAAAGAGGGACTAAAAGGAAAGTTTAAGGTCGTTGGTCAAATAGGGCTAGGTCTGTTTGTAGGGTTGATCATGGTCTTTCATGAAGATATTGTAATCAGAGATTTTTCTGGTGATGCATTCACAGATATTAAGTCACTCATTACTACCATCCCTTTTGTGGCCAATAATGAGTTTCAATATGATTGGTTGCTGTTTGGAATGATGGATTACACATGGATTTTGTATGTGTTGATTGTTATTTTCATCATCACAGCAGTGTCAAATGGAGCGAATCTCACTGATGGATTAGATGGATTGACTGCTGGTACTTCAGCAATAATCGGTTTAACCTTAGCGATTTTCGCTTACCTATCAGGTAATGCCATTTTCGCAGACTACTTGAACATCATGTTTATTCCTAATTCTGGCGAGCTAGTGATCTTCTGTACGGCATTCGTTGGAGCATGTATAGGATTTTTATGGTACAATTCATATCCGGCTCAAGTATTCATGGGCGATACGGGGAGCTTGTCTTTAGGAGGAATCATTGCCGTATTAGCCTTTGTCATTAGAAAAGAATTATTGATTCCACTATTCTGTGGAGTTTTCATGATTGAGACTTTGTCTGTGATCATTCAGGTCACATATTTTAAATACACAAAAAAGAAATTAGGAGAAGGAAAACGCATCTTTTTGATGTCGCCACTTCACCATCATTATCAAAAGAAGGGACTCCATGAAGCCAAGATCGTATCGCGGTTTTGGACTATAGGAATCCTATTAGCCATTTTCACCTTAGCAACACTTAAAATCAGATAGATGACAGTTTTAGAATTACATAATTTAAATGAGAAGTTTCAGAAGAGTGCAGTCACTCTTTCCGAACTAATTCCTTCAGGTGGACTTACCAACGCCACTTCTTCTGTCATTAGAAGCTCTAGAAAGATTGATGCTCAGTTTGCTAAGCTTTTAGCCGCTCCAACTGAGATGAAATTCAATATGATCATGGATAAGCTAGAAGATGAAATAGATGAGGTGTTGTTCGTCTTGGATCAACTGGACATGGCTAATAAAAAGCGTCAGATCGCATTTATTAAAGATTTTTTGAAAGAAGGATACGACTTGTTATCACTCTATTCAAAATGCTTTGATTCTATCATTGACAGAAAGGTGTATAAGGAAGAATAAGGTGAATAACTTTTCTACATATCGAAATATAACTCGCTCTTTTCCTTTTCAGGATTGGATGAGAAAATTCGTTTATACAAAGTATTCGGTTGTAATTCCCCCTTTTAAGGGGGTGGTGGCTGGTCTTGCGCTGGCAGGGGGATGTTTCTCTGCCACAATAAAAATCCAGAATAATAAATGAATAACCGCATAGTCATATTAGGTGGAGGTGAAAGTGGCATTGGAGCCGCTATCCTAGCCCTTAAAAAAGGCTATGATGTCTTTGTGTCCGATGCTGGAGCAATCTCGGGAGACAAGAGAAGAATTTTAAAGAGCAGCGATATTGACTATGAGGAAGAGGGACATACTGAGTCGAAAATATTGAATGCTGAAATTGTCATAAAAAGTCCTGGGATTCCTGATTCAGCGCCATTGGTGAAAAAACTGGTTGATCAAGGAACTCCCGTCATTTCAGAAATTGAATTTGCATATCGATTCATTGAAAAAGCCAAGGTGATTGCCATTACGGGGACTAATGGTAAGACGACTACTTCCCTATTGACATATCACTTGTTAAGAAATGCCGGATATAATGTTGCGCTAGGGGGTAATATAGGGAAGAGCTTAGCAGGATTAGTTGCAGAAGGGGAATATCACTATTATGTAGTGGAGGTAAGTAGTTTTCAACTAGATGGCATTGTCAACTTCAAACCAGATGTTGCAGTACTACTCAATATCACACCTGATCACTTAGATAGATACGAATATAATTTCAATAATTATGTTTCCTCTAAGTTCAGAATAGCGGAGAATTTAACAAGAGATGAGGCATTTGTGTACTGTGCTGATACTAGTTTGATTGAAGAGGAGGCTAGTAAAAGGAAAGTAGATGCTTGCATGTTCGCCATGTCAACTTCTACTAATAAAAACCTAAGTGCCTATTTAGAAGATGAACATCTCATTTTCAATTATCAGTATAAAGGCCGTGATGAGAATCACAAAATACCAGTTTCAGAAATATCCTTGATTGGAAAGCACAACATGGTGAATAGCATGGCAGCAGTTCTGAGTTCGCTATGTATGGATGTTTCTATTGAAAATATTTTGAGTGGATTGAAGACATTTAAGAATTCACCACATCGCTTGGAGTTAGTGGACGAAATAGATGGTGTAGCCTATATCAATGACTCAAAAGCGACAAATGTTGATGCTGTTTTTTATGCCTTAGATGGGGTGAAAAAAGACATTGTATGGATCGCAGGAGGGGTAGATAAAGGAAATCAGTACGATCAGATAAAGCAATTAGTTGAGGAAAAAGTAAAAGCAATTATTTGTCTAGGTACTGATAATAGTGCTCTGCTAAACTATTTTGAAGGGATTGTAGATACTATGGTAGAAGTTGATAGTGCTGAAGATGCTATCGAAAAAGCAAAGGAACTCGCAATAAGCGGAAATGCGGTACTACTCTCTCCAGCATGCGCCAGTTTTGATTTGTTCAAAAATTACGAGGATAGAGGAGATAAATTCAAAGAAGCCATTCATCAACTCAAAAAAAAATCTACGTCACTCATTAATCAAAACCCAATATCATGAATCAAGTAAAAGATTGGGCATATAGAAATCTCAAAGGCGATCCAGTAATCTGGTTCATCGTCTTATTATTGTCATTGTTCAGTATTCTAGTAGTATATAGTGCTACTGGTAGCTTGGCTTACAAAATGATGGATGGGAATACTGAGTACTACCTTGTGAGGCACGGTGTTTTGGTATTTGTCAGTTTAATGGCTATCTGGTTAGCTCACAAAATTGATTATCGATACTATTCAAAGATTTCGAGATTGGTCCTTTGGGTTAGCGTTCCATTATTGTTGTTTACTTGGCTTTTCGGTACCAACATCAACGAAGCTTCTCGTTGGATAACTATCCCTATTATCAATCAAGGTTTTCAACCTTCAGATTTAGCCAAGCTAGCATTGATAGTCACTCTTGCTAGCATGCTTTCCAAAAGACAAAACTCCATTGATGACTTCCAAAAGGCATTAATACCGATGCTATTTTGGATAGGCCTCATCTGTGGATTGATTGCTTTAACGAATGTTTCATCTGCTATTTTACTATTTCTTACATGTATGCTAGTGCTATTCATAGGAAGAGTACCAATGAAGTATTTAGCCATGTTGGTTGTAATAGGAGCCATGTTTGGTTCTGTAGCGCTGGTTCTTGGACAAAGAGCCGGAACGGCAATGAGCAGAATTGAAAATTTTGTAGAAGGCGAGACTCCTTATCAGGCAAAACAAGCCTATGTCGCTATTGCTTCTGGAGGTCTTTTTGGAAAGGGGCCGGGACAGAGTGATCAAAGAAATTTTCTACCCCATCCATATTCCGATTTCATCTATGCTATTATCATAGAAGAGTATGGTATGATAGGAGGAGTAATTGTATTGTTTCTCTATTTGGCACTGCTTTTTAGGGGAATGAAAGCGGCAGAACACAACGATAGAGCATATGGAGGATTACTCTCCGCAGGGCTCAGTTTCGCTCTTGTTATTCAAGCTTTGGTAAATATGGGAGTATCTGTTGGGTTAGGTCCAGTCACTGGATTGACACTACCATTCATCAGTATGGGGGGTACTTCGCAACTTTTTACAGGAATAGCTTTAGGAATCATATTAAGTGTAAGTAGAGGAGAGATTGATGCATTTGGTGCATCTATTGGGAATCAATATAAAGAAGCAGCGTAATCGAAAAGGAAAAGACATATAGAATAATGGTAAGCGGGGGAGGCACTGGCGGTCACATCTATCCAGCTATTTCCATAGCTCAGGCATTGAAGGATATGCTTCAGTCTGTAGAGATTCTATTCGTAGGAGCGAAAGGTAAGATGGAAATGGAGAAGGTTCCTGCTGCAGGATTTGAAATTGAAGGCCTTTGGATTAGTGGCATTCAGCGTAAGATCACAGCGGGCAACCTGATGTTTCCATTCAAGCTTTGCTCTAGTATCATTACATCCTATAAGCTCCTGAAAAAATTCAAGCCAGATGTTGTAATTGGGGTGGGTGGATATGCAAGTGGTCCTCTACTTTATGCAGCTACTAGAAAGGGCATCCCCACTTTGATTCAAGAGCAGAATTCATACGCAGGATTAACCAATAAATGGTTGGCCAAAAAAGTGAACACTATCTGTGTGGCTTATGAGGGAATGGAAAAGTACTTTCCTAAAGAAAAATTAGTTGTGACGGGAAATCCGGTTCGAAAAACAATTCAACTTAACCCAAATAGAAAGTCTGAAGCATACAAGTATTTTGATTTAGATAGCTCAAAGCCCATCCTTTTAGTCATTGGGGGAAGCTTGGGAGCAAGGACACTCAACGAAAGTATTCTTTCAGGTTTGGAAGAATTGAAAAAGGAAGGTGTACAGTTGATTTGGCAATGTGGTGGATTCTATCATGAAGAGATGAAGGCAAGAGTAGAAGGAAAAGGAGGGGTAGTGCTATTACATGATTTCATATATCAAATGGATTTCGCCTATTCAATCGCCAATGTAGTTATATCTAGAGCAGGGGCACTTTCCATCGCTGAGTTGATGCTTACCGGTAAGCCTTCCATTTTAGTGCCTTCACCTAACGTGGCAGAAGATCATCAGACAATTAATGCTAAAACTTTAGTTAAAAGAGATGCTGCTGAATTGGTTTCCGATAAAGAGGCAATGGATAAACTGGTACGTCAAGCGATTGAACTTATAAACGATAAAAAGAGACAGGATGAACTGTCAGAAAACATAGAGTCAATGGCACGTGAAAACGCAGCTGTTGATATTGCTAACGAAGTAATGAAATTAGTATCATGAACATATCAGATATAAATAGAGTCTATTTTATTGGTATCGGAGGTATTGGAATGAGTGCGCTGGCCCGTTGGTTTAGTTCGAAAAATATTACTGTTGCAGGATACGACAAGACTGAATCTAAGCTAACCAAGTCATTGGTAGAAGAAGGTATTGAGGTTCACTATGAAGATGATTTGAGTTCAATTTCAGACGATTTTAAATCAAAAGAGGGAACGTTAATTGTCTACACACCTGCAGTTCCTGTAGATCATTCGGAACTTCTTTATTTCCAAGAAAATGAATTTGAAGTAAAGAAAAGGTCAGAAGTATTAGGAATGATTACTGAAAATCATTTGACCATCGCTGTTGCTGGTACTCACGGGAAGACAACTACTTCTTCCATGATTGCACATCTATTAGCAGGAACAAGGAAAGGATGCACAGCATTTGTCGGAGGCATTATGACCAATACAGGCACAAACCTGATTATCGGAGATGAAAATGCTCCAATGGTAGTAGAGGCAGATGAGTATGATAAATCTTTCTTGCAACTCCATCCTAAAGTGTTGATTGTGACATCATTAGATCCAGATCATTTGGATATCTATGGTGATGAAACAAATATGCTTGATACTTATGAAGAATTTGTGAAGCGTGTTCCTGCTGAGGGAAAGGTGCTAATGAGTTCAGATGCAGGTTATAGAATAAATCCAGGGAATAAGTACATTTCCTACGCCATAAAGAACGGAGATGCAGTAGCAGATTCGCTTCGAATAGTCAATGGAGCATTTGTCTTCACCTACCGACATGGCATGGAAAAAATATCTGATATCCATTTAACAGTTCCAGGATATCACAATGTGGAAAATGCAGTGGCTGCCATTACAGTAGGTTTACTATTGGGAATGGAGGGCAAAGAAATTAGAAAACGCATGAGGTCTTATGCTGGAGTGAAGAGGAGATTTGAATATGTTTTCAGAAGCCCAACTGTGACTTTGGTAGATGATTATGCTCACCACCCTAAAGAGATAGAGGCATTCTTGAAGTCAATGAGATCTCTAGCAGGCAAACGAAAGATCACTACCATTTTCCAGCCTCATCTTTTTTCAAGAACGAATGACTTTAAGTTAGAGTTTGCTCAGGCTTTAGATATGGCTGACGAAATTATTCTATTAGATATCTATCCTGCTAGAGAAGAACCGATACCAGGTATTACCTCTCAGACCATCCTCGATTTGATGGAGAATGAAAAGAAGGTAATCATAGCAAAAGACAACTTGATTCAGGAGCTAGAGAACAGAAATCTAGATGTAGTAGTGACACTGGGTGCAGGCGATATTGATAGGGAAGTTCCTAAAATAGCTCAATTTCTGAAAGAGAAGTTTAACCCTAAAGAAGAGGAGGAAATAGTATGAGCCAAGAAAAGAAAAATACTTTGATTTATTCTTTCACAGGATTACTGTTAATCTCGCTAATCACTTTTGCTGGAGTAAAGAACAATGCCCGACAAGTGGAAAATGTGAAAGTAGAAATACTAGACCAAGAAGGTAATTTTTTCACGGATCAGTTTGAGGTAATTGATTTGATGACTGATAAAAGTGCTGATTATGTAATCGGAGTGGAGCAAGGAAAGATTGATCCTAAGACCTTAGAGAGGAGAGTGGAAACCAATCCTTTTGTGAAAGATGCTCAAGTATATCGTGACCTTAAAGGGAATTTGAAAGTAAATGTTATTCAGAGCAAACCAATAGCGAGACTTTTTGTAGACGGAAAAAATGATCGTTACATAGATTCTGAAGGTAATATCCTTCCAATAAATGCAAGGCATACAGCGAGAGTCCCTTTACTTGAAACAAATTTTACATTCTCATGGGAGAATAATTTGAACGAGAGTAATTATGGAAAAGAAATTTTTGATTTGCTTACCTATATCGAGAAGGATGAATTCTGGAAAGCTCAGATTGCAGGATTAGTACTTAAGCCCGACGGTGAGGTAGAGCTGTTTCCACAAGTAACAAAACAAATGGTAGAATTTGGACTACCACAAGACATTGAAAAGAAGTTTTCAAAATTGATGACTTTCTACAAAGAGATTTTGCCTAAGAAAGGGTGGAACACTTATGAAAGAGTCAATCTGAAGTTTGAAAATCAAATTATTTGCGAATAATGATTTCAATGAAAAATAAACTTATTGCGTCATTCCTGATGAAGCAAAACGAAATTCAGGAATCTTTTATTGAATGCAAGATTCCTGCATTCGCAGGAATGACGGCTAGAATTAAGGGGATGTTCTACCCAAAACAGAACACGGCAGAATATAAAAATACGGATCACCTAGAAACACACAATTATGGATGATAAGATCATTGTAGGATTAGACATAGGCACAACCAAGATTTGTGTCATAGTCGGAAAGAAAAACGAGTATGGAAAGCTCGAAATATTGGGAATGGGAAAGGCGGTCTCTGATGGAGTAATCAGAGGTATTGTAACCAATATTGATAAAACTGTTAGAGCCATTGAAAAAGCAATAGCAGAGGCAAGCGAGCAGTCGGGTATTGAGATAGGAGTGGTAAATGTGGGTATCGCAGGGCAGCATATCAGAAGTGCTGTTCATCATGGCTCAATTACTCGTGAAACAGATGAGGAAATAACCATTGAAGATCTATCGCGATTAACGAGTGATATGCATCGTATCGTCACTCCTCCAGGTAGTGAAATTATACATGTGATGCCTCAAGATTACATTGTGGATTATGAAGATGGCATCATGGATCCTGTTGGAATGACAGGAGTGAAGTTAGAAGCTGATTTCCATATCATCACAGCTCAGACCAATGCCATTAACAATATCAATAAGTGTGTAAAAAAGGCAGGTCTAGTCATTGAGAATCTAATTCTAGAACCATTGGCATCTAGTCTGTCAGTGCTGAGCGAAGAAGAAAAAGAGGCAGGCGTTTGCTTAGTAGACATAGGAGGCGGTACTACAGATGTAGCAGTATTCTATGAAAATATTATCCGACATACTGCAGTAATTCCATTCGGAGGAAATATCATCACTTCTGACATCAAACAAGGTTGCATGGTGATGGATCATCAGGCTGAGTTGTTGAAAACGAAGTTTGGAAAAGCAATTGCAGAGGAAGCTAGTCCAAATGAAATCGTTTCTATTCCAGGGCTTAGAAACAGAGCTCCTAAGGAAATTTCTATCAAAAATTTGGCTCATGTAATTGAGGCGAGAATGGAAGAAATTATAGAACTAGTTCACACGGAAATTATTAGCTCGGGCTATCATAAAAAACTAGCAGCTGGTGTAGTAGTCACTGGAGGTGGTTCGCAATTAATCAATCTAAGTCAGTTGTTTGAATACATGACAGGGTTAGATACTCGCATTGGATATCCAAATGAGCATCTAGGAAAAAGCAAAGTGGATGCGGCTAAAACTCCGATGTATGCCACTTCAGTTGGGTTGGTATTGTCTGGCTTCAAAGCGTTAGACATCAGGGAATCTAGATATATGCAAGCGCCCAATGCTGTACAGGGAACTACTAAGAAAAAAGGAAAAGCTGGAAATAAATTCTTTAGCAATATTCTTGAAAAAACAAAAGGACTTTTAATCGATGATTTCGACGATAAAATAAACTAAGCAACAAGATTTAGTAATCAAGTCTTAAGGATTTGAAACTTAATACTTGAAACTTAAAACTTTAAAAATTATGGCAGAAAATATGTATCAATTCGATTTGCCTACGCATCACAAATCTATCATTAAGGTGGTAGGAGTTGGTGGTGGAGGTAGCAACGCTGTTAATCACATGTATGGCCTTGGAATAAAGGACGTAGAATTTGTGGTGTGTAATACTGACCATCAAGCATTGGAAACAAGCACTGTACCTAATAAACTTCAAATAGGTACTAACCTTACTAGTGGCCTTGGAGCAGGAGCTAATCCTGAAAGAGGTAAAAATGCCGCGGTAGAAAGCAAAGAAGATATTCGTGATTTCTTAGCTGTGGATACTAAAATGGTTTTCATCACGGCTGGAATGGGTGGAGGTACTGGAACAGGTGCCGCACCAGTCATTGCTCAAGTTGCGAAAGAACTCGATATCTTAACAGTAGGTATTGTGACAGCACCATTTGCTTTCGAAGGAAAGAAGAAAATGCGTGCTGCAGAAGAAGGGATCAAAGAGTTGAAAAAATACTGTGATACCGTTCTTGTGATTATGAACGATAAACTGAGAGAGATTTATGGTAATCTTTCTATCAGTGAAGCATTTGCCGAGGCTGACAATGTATTGACTACTGCAGCAAAAGGTATTGCAGAAATTATCACAGTTCCAGGATATGTAAACGTCGATTTTGAGGACGTTAAAACAGTAATGAAATGTGCTGGCCCTGCAGTAATGGGATCGGCTAAAACTGTTGGTGATAATAGAGCTAGAAGAGCGGCAGAAGAAGCACTCAATTCTCCATTATTGAATCAGCAAAACATCTTTGGAGCTGAGAAAATTCTTCTTTCCATCATTTCTGGTGAGGAAGCAGAACTACAAATGGATGAACTGACTGATATCACAGATTATATTCAAGAATTTGCTGGCGATGATGCAGAAGTGATTTTTGGTCACGGTGTGGATAGTACTTTAGGTGAGAATATTCGAGTAACGGTAATCGCTACAGGATTCGGCAAAGTAGATGAAGAGGGTGAGTATATCAATAACAATAATGAGACTAATAAAACGGTCTTCAGTTTAGAATCTCAAAAGGAGATGAATCCTAAGGAGGAGGAAAAGGCAGAAACAGTGGAGGATTTTGTTTTTGAATTTGAAGAGGAATCTCCAGAAGAAAAAGCGGAGGAGGAAGATTGGTCTTATTCTTTCAGTGACCTGAAAAATGAAATCAAACGTGAAGTAGACGAAGAAGACCAGCAGCAAAACACAAAAAGGCAGGCTTCTTTTGAATTTGACTTCACAGATAAATTTGAAGAAGAAGAGGAAACTCACGAAGATGAAGTGAGTATTGAAGATGCCTTTCAAGGGATTCCTAGATCTAAACAAATAGAGTTGGCTCAAAAAAGAGCAGAACGTGAGTCACAGTTTGAAGGGAAGAAGTTCGAAATGGCAACTGATGATTTTAAGCAAAGACTAGATGTTCCTGCATACGAGCGAAAGAAGGTAAACCTTCAAAATGCTCCACATTCTTCAGAACGTAATATTTCTAAATTCAATTTAACAGAAGACAATCAAATCTTAGGAAACAATAAGTTTCTTCATGATAACGTGGACTGATTTGTGAATACAAATTCATTTTTAGAACATAATCCTGAATTTATTTCAGGATCTATATTCTATGAAAAATCAAGTCATTCCTGATGTAGCCCTAGCGAAATTCAGGAATCTGTCTGATCAATTTAAAATATCCCTGCAAATGCAGGAAGCCTTGGTGTATGCGCTAGGGATAAAGACAATGATTGACGTAGGTGTTAGTCATATTCTGCCAAGAATGAGCCCTGTCCAAATTGGATGGGGTTCTTTGTTTCTTAGTGTAAAAATTGAAAGCAACCCTCTTAAGGTTAATGGAGTTTAGAAAGGTTATAATACGAATTATAGAAACTTATTTTTCTAGCTCAATGAATAATTTTATTTAAATTCAGCTATCAGTGATTGATATCAACATTCATATTGAACCAGCCAATAGAAAAGAAATACCATTTGACTTGTTAGAGTTGGCTGACCCATCGAGGGTACTAATAGATTCATACTTAGAAGCCGGAAGGTGCTTTGTAGCAAGTTTGGAATCTAAAATAATAGGAGTAATAGTTTTGAAGGAAATTGATTCAACTACAGTTGAAATAAAAAATATTGCAGTACAAGAATCAGAACAAGGAAAAGGAATAGGAACCAAATTGCTTAGGTATGCTCATCAAATCAGCGTAGATCAAGGTTGTGAAAAATTGATGATTGGAACTGGAAATTCAAGCGTCTCTCAATTAGCATTATATCAGAAGGAAGGCTTTGAAATAGAGAGAATAGATAGCAATTTCTTTATCAGAAATTACGAGAATCCCATTTTTGAAAATGGAATTCAGTGTAAGGATATGATTATTCTTGTGAAGAATCTTAATAATTAGAATTGGCTGTCATTATTGTCAAATAAGCTAAATCAGGAAATATCAATATCAAATTTCGCTAGCAAACCAATCACTTGCTCTTTAGAGAACTTTGCTTTAGTTAAATAGTTAAGATCAGGGTCAAATGAATAATTATAAGCAGTAAAAAAATCTGCATTCTCAATAATAGTATTTTCAAAAACAGATTTAAGAAGATCACAATCCATGAATGTTGAGTTGGTCAAGTCGGCATTAGTAAAATCGACTTCCTGCAGTTGACATTTTGTAAAACGAATTCCTTTTAGCTTTAACTGGTAGAAAGATGAAAAATTGAGAATACATTTATCAAATCTCATTTCAATCAAAAACTGATTACAATTTTCAAAATGCAGCCCAAGCATTTTGCAATTGTTAAAAGACACGTCTTTGAATGAGGTATTATTTAGCGAGGAGTTGCTAAGATCACAATTATTGAATGAACACTCAATAAACATAACATCGGTTAAGTCAGTGTTTGAAAAGTTGCACTGATCAAATTCACAATCTTCATATTCTTTTGCAATTGAATTTGATTCAAATTTCGTCTTACTAAAAGATTGATTTTCGATGATCATGAATGACGTAAATTATTTCATCGCTCTTTAGGCGAAAGTGATGAGTACTTGATTCTTTTCCACATTTTCTTTTGTAGTAATTTGAATCTTATCGATGGTGCCATCACCAGGGGATTTTATAACATTTTCCATTTTCATTGCTTCGAGAATCAATAAAGAATCGCCTTTAGCTACCTCATCTCCCTCATTTACTTCTATACTTAAAATGCTTCCAGGCATGGGAGCCTTTATTTCTTTAACCGCACTTGATGCAGTGATATCCATACCCAACTTAGACAGCATTTGGTCTATGTGATCTGTTACTCCTACTTCTAGGGTTTGATTGTCAATTTTGATTGTCAGATTCTTTCCTTCCTGCTCAATTACCTCAGCGGTATAGATTTTATTGTTCTTAAATATTTTAAAATTCTTAGAATCGATTTTTTCTATCTGATAATCTTCAGAGCTGCCATTTATGAATACTTCGCCCTTTTTAGAGGAAATAGATAGTTTTTTGTCTTCGTTAACGACTATTTCTAACATGTAATTTCAATTTTATTTGGAGTAGCTCAAAAATATGAATCATTTTACTATTAAACTTCTAAATGAAAGTTTGATTAATTCAAAAAAGCATATACTTTTGCAATCCTTTTTCAGGTAAGAACTGAAAAGGATGTTCTTTAATTCATTACTGGGGAGATACTCAAGCGGCCAACGAGGACAGACTGTAAATCTGTTGGTGTATTCCTTCGAAGGTTCGAATCCTTCTCTCCCCACACGTTTGTCTGAAGCTCACCAAGGCTTCCTATTTAGAAAAGACAAACACAAGCGGGTGTAGCTCAGTTGGTAGAGCGACAGCCTTCCAAGCTGTAGGTCGCCGGTTCGAGCCTGGTCACCCGCTCTAAATCCTCAGTAGAAATGCTGAGGTAGTTTGAAGTCATAAGATTCTAATTGTTCAAATGCATTAGAGTCCGCCGATATAGCTCAGGCTTTTTGGGTAAATCGGAAAAGCCGATGTAGCTCAGGGGTAGAGCGTTTCCTTGGTAAGGAAGAGGTCAGGGGTTCAAATCCCCTCATTGGCTCTTTATAAAGGAAGTTTTTAGGATAAAAGAGTAATAACAAATAATTAATTTAAACCACGAGGATTATCAAGCATGGCTAAAGAAACCTTTGATCGTTCGAAACCACATGTTAACATTGGTACTATCGGACACGTTGACCATGGTAAGACAACTTTAACTGCAGCAATTTCATCTGTGCTTGCAAACAAAGGACTTGCTGAAATAAAAGACTTTTCTGCGATCGATAACGCACCAGAAGAAAAGGAAAGAGGTATTACTATTAATACTTCACACATTGAATACCAAACTGAAAATCGTCACTACGCTCACGTTGACTGTCCTGGTCACGCGGATTATGTGAAGAATATGGTAACTGGAGCTGCACAAATGGATGGCGCGATCATCGTTGTGGCAGCTACTGATGGACCTATGCCTCAAACAAGAGAGCATATACTTCTTTCAAGACAAGTAGGTGTTCCAGCTTTGGTTGTATTCATGAACAAAGTTGATTTAGTTGATGATCCTGAGCTTTTAGAGCTTGTTGAAATGGAAATCAGAGAGTTGCTTTCTGATTATGATTTCCCAGGTGACGATATTCCAGTAATTCAAGGATCTGCTCTAGGTGGATTGAACGGAGATGCTAAGTGGGTAGAAAAAATTGACGAATTGATGGTTGCAGTGGACGAGCATATCCCACTTCCAGAAAGAGCTGTCGATAAAGATTTCTTGATGCCAGTAGAGGATGTGTTCTCTATTACTGGTAGAGGAACTGTTGCTACAGGTAGAATTGAAAGAGGTGTAACTAACACTGGTGATGCAGTTGATATCATTGGTATGGGAGCTGAAGGTCTTAAGTCTACAATTACTGGAGTTGAAATGTTCCGTAAGATTTTGGATAGAGGTGAAGCTGGTGATAACGTTGGTCTTCTTTTGAGAGGTATTGAAAAAACCGATATCAAAAGAGGAATGATTATCTGTAAGCCAGGTTCTGTAAATCCTCATGCTCATTTCAAAGCTGAGATTTACGTATTGTCAAAAGAAGAAGGTGGAAGACACACTCCATTCTTTAACAAGTACAGACCTCAATTCTATGTTAGAACTACTGATGTTACTGGAGAGATTTTCCTTCCAGAAAACGTTGAAATGGTAATGCCTGGTGATAACGTAACTATTGAAGTGAAGTTGATCAATCCAATCGCCCTTGAGAAAGGATTAAGATTTGCGATCAGAGAAGGAGGAAGAACAGTAGGTTCAGGTCAGGTTACTGAAATCCTTGATTAAGTAATATAAGATGAGATTTTCACTTACGTGAAAATCTCATTTGTTTATACAAATTGATTACTCTAAATTTGCAGTCCTTTTGGGACTGCTGTTTTTTTACGGGCGTAGCTCAATTGGTAGAGTAGCGGTCTCCAAAACCGTTGGTTGGGGGTTCGAGTCCCTCCTCCCGTGCAATAAAGAAGGTTAAAAAATATGTCTAAAATCACTTCATTTTTCAAAGAATCTTATCAAGAAATGCTTCACAAGGTTTCTTGGCCAAAGTACTCTAGTTTGCAGAATAGTGCGATTTTGGTACTCGTTGCGTCATTGATCTTTGCTTTGATGATTGGAGCTATAGATTACGCCTTCGAGAATTTAATGGAGTTTGTTTACGAAGAACTTTAATAAAGTAGAGGGGTAGGATGGAGCATCAATGGTACGTACTTAGAGCCGTAAGCGGTAAAGAAAAAAAAGTAAAGGAAGCTATCGATAACGAAGTGATTCGTCAAGATCTTTCTTCATATATCCCACAAGTCCTTATTCCTTCAGAGAAGGTTTACGAGATGAGAAATGGAAAGAAAAGAGTTCGTGAGAGAAACTTCTTCCCGGGATACATAATGATACAAGCTGATTTCTCAAATGGAGAAGCACAGCATTTAGTTACAAATAAAGAGTTGATTCCAAATGTTATAGGGTTCTTAGGAGCTACTGGAAGCAGCGCTACAAAAGATCCAATTCCTTTAAGACAATCTGAAGTTAACAGAATTTTAGGTAAAGTTGATGAGGTTGAGGAGTACGAAGAAACGTTGGATACCCCATTTATTGTGGGTGAAAGCGTTAAAGTAATGGACGGTCCCTTCAGTGGCTTCACGGGTACAGTAGAGGAGGTGTTTGAGGACCGTAAGAAGCTTAACGTTACGGTTAAGATTTTTGGCAGAAATACACCTGTCGAATTGAATTATATTCAAGTAGAAAAAGAAGATTAATAAGAGAAAAATGGCTAAGGAAATTTCAGGCTATTTGAAGTTGCAGATTAAAGGAGGAGCAGCGAATCCTTCACCTCCAGTAGGTCCTGCATTGGGTGCTAAAGGTCTAAATATTATGGACTTTTGCAAGCAATTCAATGCAAGAACTCAGGATAAAGCAGGGCAGCTTACACCAGTATTGGTGACAATATATGCGGACAAGTCTTTTGATTTCATTATCAAAACACCACCAGCAGCGTCATTAATTATGGAGGCAGCAAAACTGAAGAAGGGATCAGCTGAATCTAACAGAGTAAAAGTTGGATCTGTAACTTGGGATCAAGTAAAAACAATTGCGGAGACTAAAATGCCAGACTTAAATGCGTTCAATATTGAATCAGCTATGAGAGTTGTAGCAGGAACAGCACGTAGTATGGGTGTAAAAGTATCAGGAAAAGCCCCTTGGGCAAACTAAATAGTAATGGGAAAGCTGACTAAGAATCAAAAGAAAGCTCAAGAATTGCTAGAAATTGGCAAGGAGTACTCAATGGAGGAAGCTGCGAAACTAGTTAAGGATATTACCTTCTCTAAGTTCGATGCATCTGTTGATATCGATATCAGACTAGGTGTTGATCCTAAAAAAGCGGATCAAATGGTAAGAGGAGTTGTTTCTCTTCCGCACGGAGTTGGTAAAGATGTTAAGGTATTGGTACTATGTACACCTGACAAAGAGCAAGAAGCAAAAGATGCTGGCGCAGATCATGTAGGTCTTGAGGATTATGTGAAAAAGATTGAAGGAGGATGGACTGACATTGATGTTATCATCACTATGCCTACTGTAATGGCACAGGTTGGTAAATTAGGACGAGTTTTAGGACCAAGAGGTCTTATGCCAAATCCTAAGTCAGGAACTGTAACGATGAATATCGGACAAGCTGTTACCGAAGTAAAAGCTGGTAAGATAGACTTCAAGGTTGATAAATTTGGAATCATACATACAAGTATTGGTAAAGTGTCATTTGACGCTGATAAGATCAAAGATAATGCGATCGAAATGCTGAATACGGTATCTAAATTGAAACCTGCTTCTTCGAAAGGAACATATTTTAAGTCAATAACTTTATCTAGTACCATGAGTAGTGGGATTATAGTAGATAAGGGTAGCATAGCGAGTATAAAATAGTTATGACACGAGAAGACAAAGCAAAATTAATTAGTGACTTAACTGAAAAGTTTAAGGAAACAGACCATTTCTACATTACTGATACATCAGGACTTACAGTTGCTGAGGTAAATAAGTTTAGAGGAATGTGCTTTACTAAGGGCGTAGAATATAAGATGGTGAAAAATACTCTTATAAAGAAGGCTTTAGAAAATATCGATGGAGATTATACGTCTTTAGATGAGGTCTTGAAAGGTACTTCAGGTGTAATGTTTGTGAATGAAACAGCAAATGTTCCAGCTAAGATTATCAAGGAATTCCAAAAAGGAGATTCACAGGATAGACCAAAATTCAAAGCTGCATCCATTGATTCAGATTTATTTATAGGTGAAGACCAACTAGGAGCACTTGCTAGCTTGAAATCTAAGCAAGAGCTTATTGGAGACGTTATCACTTTATTACAATCACCTGCGAAAAACGTCATTTCTGCACTATCGAGTGGAGGAGACAAATTGGCTGGTATTGTCAAAACACTTTCAGAGAGAGAAAATTAAGATTTTTAAACAGAATTAACACTTTATAAAAATGGCGGATTTAAAAGAATTTGCAGAGCAATTAGTTAACCTTTCAGTAAAAGAGGTAAACGAACTGGCTAACATCTTAAAAGATGAGTACGGAATTGAACCAGCAGCAGCTGCACCAATGATGGTAGCAGGTGGCGGAGGTGATGCAGGAGATGCAGCAGAAGAAAAAACTTCTTTTGATGTAATCCTTAAGTCTCCAGGTGGCGCTAAACTAGCTATCGTTAAGTTGGTGAAAGAATTAACTGGTCTTGGACTTAAAGAAGCAAAAGAACTTGTTGATGGAGCTCCTAAGCCAGTAAAAGAAGGTATTGCTAAAGATGAAGCAGAAGGCATGAAAAAGCAGCTTGAAGAAGCTGGTGCTGAAGTAGAATTAAAGTAATTAGCTTATAGTATCAACGGTTTAGGCCTGGTCCCGACTTCAATCGGGATCAGGTCTTTTCCTGTTTGTATAAAAAGCTAAAATTCCTAGTTCATTTTTTAAACTAAAACTCCGTAAGCTTTGGCTAACAACAATAACAAGAGAATCAATTTCTCTTCCATTAAATCAGTTATTGATTATCCGGATTTCCTGGATGTCCAATTAAAATCATTTGTTGACTTTTTTCAGCTAGATACACCTGCTGAACAAAAGGAAGGTGAAGGTCTCTACAAAGTATTCATGGAAAACTTTCCAATCACAGATTCTCGCGAGAATTTTGTTTTGGAATTTGTTGACTACACAGTAGATCCTCCAAAATACAGCATTCAAGAGTGCATCGACAGAGGATTGACTTACTCCGTGCCATTAAAAGCAAAACTAAGATTGCTATGTAATGACGAGGAGAACGATGAGTTTGAGACGATAGAGCAAGAAGTATTTCTTGGAAATATCCCTTACATGACTGAGAAGGGTTCTTTCGTTATCAATGGAGCTGAAAGAGTTATAGTTTCACAGTTGCATAGATCTCCAGGTGTTTTCTTTGCACAAAGTAAACATACAAACGGTACGCATTTATACAGTGCACGAATCATACCTTTTAAAGGGTCATGGATAGAGTTTGCAACTGATGTAAACAACGTTATGTATGCTTACATCGATAGGAAGAAGAAGTTCCCTATTACAACCTTACTAAGATCGATTGGGTATGGTTCAGATAAAGAAATTTTAGATCTTTTTGGTCTTTCGGAAGAAGTTGATGCTACTGAGAAAGATCTTAAAGGTGTTATTGATAGAAGATTAGCCGCTAGAGTTCTAAGAACATGGACGGAAGATTTTGTTGATGAAGATACAGGTGAAGTTGTTTCTATTGATAGAAATGAAGTTGTATTAGAGCGTGACAGTGTAATTACTGAAGAAGATATACAAACGATTATTGATTCAGGGTCTAAATCAATCATTGTTCATAGAAAGGATGTGAATATTGCAGAATATTCAATTGTTTATAACACTCTTCAGAAAGATAATTCTAACTCAGAGAAAGAAGCTGTAGAGCAAATTTATCGTCAGCTAAGGAATACAGAAGCTCCTGATGAGCAAACAGCGCGAGATATAATTACGAGTCTTTTCTTTTCTGATAAGAGATACGATTTAGGAGAAGTTGGTCGATATAGAATCAACAAGAAGCTAGGAGTTGAAACAGATTGGGATAAGAGAGTATTGAACACTGAGGATATCATCCTTATTGTAAAGTATTTGATCGGTTTGATAAACAGTAAGGCTGTTGTCGATGATATAGATCACCTTAGTAATAGAAGAGTAAGAACTGTTGGAGAGCAATTATACTCTCAATTTGGAGTTGGTTTATCTCGAATGGCAAGAACTATTCGTGAAAGAATGAACGTACGAGATAATGAAGATTTCAAGCCTGTTGATTTGATCAATGCTAGAACTCTATCTTCAGTCATCAATTCTTTCTTCGGTACAAATCAGCTTTCTCAGTTTATGGATCAAACCAATCCATTAGCAGAGGTAACTCATAAAAGAAGAATGTCTGCTTTAGGGCCAGGCGGTCTTTCAAGAGAAAGAGCTGGTTTCGAGGTACGAGATGTTCACTATACACACTACGGAAGGCTTTGTACGATTGAAACACCAGAGGGACCAAACATTGGTTTGATTTCTTCACTTTGTGTTCACGCTAAAGTGAATCAAATGGGATTCATTGAGACTCCTTATAGAGAAGTGAAGACAGGTAAGGTCGACATGTCAGGTAATGTTCTTTACTTGACGGCAGAAGAAGAAGATACGCACAATATTGCTCAAGCAAATGCTCCATTATCTGATGGCGGTAATTTCTTGAATGATCAAATAAAAGCAAGGTATGAAGGTGACTTTCCACTTTGTAAGGATGAGGAAGTAACTTATATGGATGTTGCTCCAAATCAAATTGTTTCTGTAGCGGCATCAATGATTCCTTTCTTGGAGCATGATGATGCAAACAGGGCTTTGATGGGATCAAACATGCAGCGTCAAGCAGTTCCTTTGATGAGACCACAGGCTCCTATTGTAGGAACAGGTCTTGAAGAAAGAGTAGCGCTTGATTCACGTGCTTTGATTAGAGCGGAAAGTGATGGTATTATTGAGTTTGTAGATGCAACTAAAATTGTTGTTAGTTACAGACTCTCTGATGATGAGGTTGATATTTCATTCAATGACTCCACTGTATCATATGATCTTGTTAAGTTCAGAAGAACGAACCAAGATACATGTATCAACTTAAAGCCTATCGTTAAGAAGGGAGAGAAAGTGAGCAAGGGACAAGCATTATGCGATGGCTTTGCTACTGAGAAGGGTGAATTAGCTTTGGGTATCAACATGCAGGTGGCATTCATGCCATGGCAAGGATACAACTTTGAGGATGCGATTGTAATTTCTGAAAGAGTAGTTAGAGAAGATATTTTCACTTCTATTCATATAGATGAATATGAGTTGGAAGTAAGAGATACGAAGAGAGGAGAAGAAGAACTTACTAGTGAGATTCCTAACGTTTCTGAAGAGGCCGTTAAGAATTTGGATGAAGATGGTATCATCAGAATCGGAGCTGAAATAAAAGAAGGCGACATTTTGATTGGAAAAATTACTCCAAAAGGAGAGTCTGATCCAACTCCAGAGGAAAAATTACTTAGAGCTATTTTTGGTGATAAAGCAGGTGATGTTAAAGATGCTTCTTTGAAAGCATCTCCATCATTGAGAGGTGTTGTAATTGACACTAAGTTATTCGCTAAGCCTAAGAAAGATAAGGATATCAGAGCGAGAGCGAAGAAAGAGGTTGAACTACTTAAGAGTAGATACAGTCAACAACTTGTTGAAGCGAGATCAAAAATGATTGATAAACTAGCTAAGCTAGTTGAAGGTAAAACTTGTCAAGGAATCAAGCATAAGTTTGGTGAAGAGGTGATGAGCAAGGGAACTAAGTTTAGTAAGAAGAATATCGAAGCTAATATATTCCCACCTAAGAATAAATACAGAGATGAGTCTAACTACAATGTGCCAGAAGAGGCGAATCTGATTTCAGATTTAATTGTAGAGAATTGGACAACAGACGAAAAGATCAATGATCAGATCTTCAGATTGGTGAAGAACTACATGGCTCATAAAAACGATATAGCAGGACTCTTTAAAAGAGAGAGATTCACGCTAGAGGTTGGAGATGAGCTTCCTGCAGGAATTATGAAGTTGGCCAAAGTTTACATTGCTAAGAAGCGTAAGCTTCAAGTAGGTGATAAGATGGCTGGACGTCACGGTAACAAAGGGGTTGTAGCTAAGATCGTGAGAGAAGAAGATATGCCATTCATGGAAGATGGAACTCCAGTAGATATCGTATTGAATCCACTAGGTGTACCATCAAGGATGAATATTGGACAGATATATGAAACTGTTCTTGGATGGGCTGGATTGAAGTTGGGTAGAAAATACTCCACTCCAATTTTCGATGGGGCTTCACAACAACAGGTTGATGATGAGTTGAAAGAAGCAGGTCTTCCGGATGTTGGACGTACCTATCTATGGGATGGTTTAACTGGAGAGCGCTTTGATCAGCCAGTAACAGTTGGTGTCATTTATGTTCTTAAACTAGGTCACTTAGTGGACGATAAGATGCACGCTAGAAGTATCGGGCCATACTCTCTTATTACACAGCAGCCGCTTGGTGGTAAGGCACAGTTTGGTGGTCAGCGTTTTGGAGAGATGGAGGTTTGGGCTCTTGAGGCATTCGGTGCAGCGCACGTACTTCAAGAAATCTTGACCATCAAATCTGATGATGTAATTGGTAGAGCTAAAGCATATGAGGCGATTGTAAAAGGGGAGAATATGAATAAGCCAAATATTCCTGAATCATTCAATGTATTGATTCATGAACTTAGAGGCTTGGCTCTAGAAATTACCTTGAACTAATTAATTTTTGAAAATCATCTGCCAGCAGGCGGAACATTGATAGATATATATGGCGTTCAGAAAAAATAAAAAAATACACAACGATTTCTCAAAAGTTACCATCAGTTTGGCATCTCCAGAATCAATTCTGGAAAGTTCGCATGGTGAAGTAACTCAGCCAGAAACAATCAATTATAGAACATATAAGCCTGAAATGGGTGGCTTGTTCTGTGAAAGAATTTTTGGTCCAGTAAAGGATTGGGAATGTCATTGTGGCAAGTATAAGAGAATTCGTTACAAGGGGATTATTTGTGATAGATGTGGTGTTGAGGTAACGGAGAAGAAAGTTCGAAGAGAACGAATGGGACACATCGAATTGGTAGTTCCAGTAGCTCATATTTGGTATTTCAAATCTCTTCCAAATAAAATTGGTTATCTACTAGGTGTACCGACTAAGAAATTGGATCAGATCATTTATTATGAAAGATACATTGTTATCCAGGCTGGAGCGAAAGAAGAGGATGGCATAGCTAGACTGGACTTCCTAACAGAAGAAGAATACCTTGATATCTTGGATAAGTTGCCAAGAGAGAATCAATTATTGGATGATGATGATCCAAATAAGTTCATCGCCAAGATGGGTGCTGAGGCATTAGAAATGCTTCTTGCAAGAACTCAACTAGATGACCTTTCTTTTGAATTGAGACATCAAGCTGCTACAGATACTTCTCAGCAAAGAAAAGCAGAAGCTCTTAAGAGATTGCGAGTAGTTGAGGCATTTAGAGATGCGAAGACTCGAATCGAGAATAAGCCCGAATGGATGATCATTAAAATGGTTCCTGTAATTCCACCAGAATTACGTCCATTGGTGCCATTAGATGGTGGTCGATTTGCGACATCTGATTTGAATGATCTTTACAGAAGAGTAATTATCAGAAATAATCGATTGAAGAGATTAGTTGATATCAAAGCGCCAGAAGTAATTCTTCGAAATGAGAAGAGAATGCTTCAGGAAGCTGTTGATTCATTATTTGATAACTCAAGAAAAGTTAATGCTGTAAGATCTGATGGAAACAGAGCGTTGAAATCTTTAAGTGATATGCTTAAAGGTAAGCAAGGTCGATTCCGTCAAAACTTGTTAGGTAAGAGGGTAGATTATTCTGGTCGATCAGTGATCGTGGTAGGACCTGAATTGAAAATGCATGAGTGTGGTCTTCCTAAGAACATGGCTGCAGAGCTTTTCAAACCTTTCGTTATTAGAAAATTGATTGAACGTGGTATCGTGAAAACGGTAAAATCCGCGAAGAAAATAGTAGACCGAAAAGATCCTGTGGTTTGGGATATTTTGGAAAATGTGTTGAAAGGGCACCCAGTTATGCTTAATAGGGCACCTACACTACACAGGCTCGGTATTCAAGCTTTCCAACCAAAATTAATTGAAGGAAAAGCAATTCAACTTCACCCATTAGCATGTACGGCATTCAACGCGGATTTTGATGGTGATCAAATGGCTGTTCACGTGCCACTAGGGCATGAAGCGATTTTGGAAGCTTCTTTATTGATGCTTTCTTCCCACAATATTTTGAATCCAGCGAATGGAGCACCTATTGCGGTACCATCTCAGGATATGGTATTGGGACTTTACTACATGACAAAGGGTAGAAGAAGTACTGAGAATGAAAAAGTATTAGGAGAAGGTAAGATCTTTTATAACCATGAAGAGGTAATCATTGCTTTGAATGAAAAGCAAATCTCTCAACATGCTTATATCAAATTGAGAACGCAAGTTCGAAATGAGAACGAAGAGCTTGAAACGAAGATTATCGAAACCGTAGCAGGTAGAGTACTCGTTAATGAGTGTGTGCCAGAAGCTGTGGGATATGTAGACGAGCTTTTAACGAAGAAGAAACTTCAAAAAATTATTGCTCTCGTATTCAAGATTTCAGGAATGTCAAGAACAGCACATTTCTTGGATGATATTAAGTCTCTTGGATTTAAGATGGCTTATAAAGGAGGTCTTTCTATGGGACTTGATAATATTCAAGTACCAGAAGAAAAAGATAAGTTGGTAGCAGGAGCAAAAGAAGAAGTTGCTGCAGTTTGGAATAACTATTTGATGGGTCTTATCACTGATAATGAGAGATACAATCAAGTAATTGATATCTGGACACGTACCAATACAATGTTGACGAATACATTGATGACGCAGTTGGAAGAGGATGATCAAGGATTCAACTCTATTTATATGATGATGCACTCCGGTGCAAGGGGATCTAGAGAGCAGATTCGTCAGCTTGGTGGAATGAGAGGATTGATGGCTAAGCCTCAAAAGAACCTTCAAGGTTCAGTAGGTGAGATCATTGAAAACCCAATTCTATCCAACTTTAAGGAAGGACTAGATGTAATCGAGTACTTTATTTCAACTCACGGTGCTAGAAAAGGTCTTGCAGATACAGCTTTGAAAACGGCAGATGCAGGTTACTTAACTAGACGCTTGGTTGATGTGGCACAAGATGTTGTCATCAATGAGGATGATTGTGGTACACTTAGAGGATTGACTGTTTCAGCGTTGAAAGACAATGAGGAAGTGGTTGAAGCACTTTATGAAAGAGTACTGGGTAGAGTATCTGTTCAAGATATATATGATCCAATTACAGATGATCTTATCATCGAGGCTGGGGGTGAGTTTACAGAGGAGATTTCTGAAGTAATTGAAAACTCAAGTATTGAAGATGTAGAAATACGATCAGTATTGACTTGCGAAACTCGTCAAGGAGTTTGTGCTAAGTGTTATGGTAGAAACCTTTCTACTGGTAGAATGTCGCATATTGGAGAAGCTGTTGGTGTAATCGCTGCGCAATCTATTGGTGAGCCAGGGACACAGTTGACTTTGAGAACGTTCCACGTAGGGGGTACTGCATCTAACATTGCAGTTGATGCGAATATCAAAGCGAAGTTTGATGGTGTAGTTGAATTCGATGAATTGAGAACTGTTAAGTCCACTGATGAAGAAGGAAACAATATAGAGGTTGTAATGGGTCGTTCAGGAGAATTAAGAATCTTGAACGAAAAGAAAGATAAAGTTCTCATCAGTAACCATGTTCCTTACGGAGCAATTCTTAAGGTGAAAGATGGAGCAAAAGTGAAGAAGGATGCTGAACTCTGTAATTGGGATCCGTACAATGCGGTTATCATGTCTGAATTCGATGGTACTGCTTCATTCGATTCAATCATTGAAGGCGTTACTTTCAAAGAAGAATCTGATGAACAAACTGGTCACAGAGAGAAAGTAATCATTGACACAAAAGATAAAACGAAGAATCCAGCTATTGAGATTGTAGGTAAAGATGATGATAATTCTAAAGCTTACAATATTCCAGTAGGAGCTCACTTAGCAGTAGATGAAGGGGATAAAATCAAAGCAGGTCAGGTACTTGCTAAGATTCCAAGAAAGTCTGGTAAGTCTAGAGATATTACAGGGGGTCTTCCAAGGGTAACTGAGCTTTTCGAAGCAAGAAACCCATCGAATCCAGCTGTAGTGAGTGAGATTGATGGTGTTGTGACTTATGGTGGTATTAAGAGAGGTAATAGAGAAATTTTCATCGAGTCGAAAGACGGAGTGAAGAAAAGATATATGGCACCTCTTTCTAAGCACATTTTGGTTCAAGATAATGATTATGTAAGAGCAGGTGATGCCCTTTCTGATGGAGCAATAACTCCAGCAGATATTTTGAAAATCAAAGGCCCAACGGCTGTTCAGGAATACTTAGTGAACGAGATTCAGGAAGTATACAGATTGCAAGGGGTGAAAATCAACGATAAGCATATCGAAGCTATTGTTCGTCAGATGATGCAGAAAGTGGTAATTGAGAATGCTGGAGATACTAGCTTCTTGACTAACCAATTGGTTGATCGCTTTGTCTTCATGGAGGAGAATGATGATATTCTTGATAAGAAAGTAGTTGTAGATGCTGGAGATTCTGGTGTATATAAGGCAGGTCAAATCATTGATGCTAGAAAACTCAGAGATGAGATATCTAGTTTGAAAAGAAGAGACTTGAAATTACTGACAGTGAGAGATGCAGAAGCGGCTACAGGTAAGCCAATGCTTCAAGGAATTACTCAAGCATCACTTGGAACAGAAAGCTTTATATCAGCTGCATCATTCCAGGAAACAACGAAAGTATTGAGTGAGGCTTCCATCAAAGGAAAGGCTGATACATTGAATGGCTTGAAAGAGAATGTAATTGTGGGACACTTGATTCCAGCGGGTACAGGAACTAGAAGCTATCAGAAATACATCGTTAACTCTCAGGAGGAATATGACAATCTTGTTGCTTCTAAAGAGGAATTCGAGACTAAGGAAGTAGAAGAAGCATAATATTATGAGTGACGAGGAAAAGAAAAAAGAGCAGAAGGTAAAAGCTCCAGGAAGTAATAATCAGATCAACATAGAACTTTCAGAAGAAATTGCTGAAGGTGTCTATGCCAATCTGGCAATGATTGCTCACTCTAGCAGTGAGTTTGTAATTGATTTTATTCGATTAATGCCTGGTGTACCTAAAGCGAAAGTTAAATCTAGACTCGTTGTAACTCCTGAGCATGCTAAGAGATTGCTGACTGCTTTGCAGGACAATATCAATAAGTATGAAGCTACTTTCGGAGAAATCAAACAAGTAGAAGAAATGCCTCGTTTCCCAATGAATTTTGGAGGAACGATGGGAGAGGCTTAGGACTTAATAAATTAATTTAAGAAGGGCATCAATAGAGATATTGATGCCTTTTTTTGTTCCTATAGAACTATATGATGTTCTATAGCTTAGTTGGTATAACCATTTTGTATTTACACTACGCGCCCTCTTGGCGAGTTTGCTTCTTTAAGCACCAAATCAGAATGAAGCAATTGTGCAGCTTTGGCAGAGTCTTTTACTTTCTTCGCGCTTCGTATAATCATCTCTGATTCAAATTCATTCAGTACTCTCTCCCTGATTCCAAACTTTCCCCATTCAGAGTGGGGTTTACAGCCTCTTGTTATTTCTCTCGCTAAAGAAAGGGCATCCAGTAATGCTTGATTTGCCCCTTGTCCTTTAAAGGGGCTCATAGGATGTGCCGCGTCTCCTATAAGTGTCACTTGATTGGATTGTTTTAGGAGTTCAGGTTTCAATAGCTCGCGATCATATACTGGATAGCCAGAAATTTGATTTGATTCTGTGGCTTCTAAAATTTGTGGAATGGGATTGTGCCATTGTGTTCTCTTTTGAGCTTCCTTTTTTAGTGCATCAGAACCTTCAAAGCTAAGTTTTTTGGCCTCTTCTTCCTTCATTGGGAAGCTAAGCTGCCACATAATCGAGTCTTTGGTGAAAGGCATCATATAGATTCTTTCATGACCATTTGCTGTTTGAAAGACTGTAGCTGAGTCAAGCAGAGGATGATCAAATTCTTGAAGATTTTCTATTGGGCATATTCCCAATATGACAATGCAACCAAGGTATTGTAAAGGAGTAACTTCATCTCCAATTTGAAGTTGCCTCACAGTACTAAAGATACCATCTGCTCCTACAACAAGATCTGCTTTAGTTTTCTTAATAGTTCCATTCGCCTCAAAGCTAAGCTCTACTTGTTGTTGATCATTTTTTGACTCTCTTAAGTCTTTTAATTGATGACCCCATGTTACATTATCACTTCCTCCAAGTTGTTTAAGTAAAGCTGATCTCAATGACTGGCGTGCTATATGGACATTAGTTCGTTTTGGTGGTTTTTCTGGATTAACCTTTACTTGCTTTCGCATTCCCCACTCTCCAATCACCTTTCCATCTGTAGTATGTACTATATGCCTTGTTGAGTTAACTCCTTGTTCTAAAGAAAAAATGCCCAATTCCTGCATGGCTTTACTCGCTTGCTGTAAAGTGAGTCCATAGCCTTGTGATCTAGCGTCAAAGTGATTGTCACGTTCATATATGGTAAAAGGTATCCTTCTGTGTAAGCAAGCGACTCCTAAGGCAACACCTCCAATACCACCTCCTATTATTGCAACATGTGGATAATTTTCTTTATCTGGTATTGGTGAATTTTGTGAGGAAATCAATCCAGACCCACTGCATGTTGGGCATGAGTATAGATGAGCATTTGGACGAATGGGAGCTATCTTGTCACTTTTTGATTTCTCAAATTTTTCAAGTGCTTTCTCGTAGATGAGACGTGCCTTCTTGCTTAATCTCCGACTTTTTTTGCCTCGTCCTTGGCATTCTTCGCAGATGGTCCAATTCATTTATACTTGCTTGAAATAGTAATTTTGATAATATAATTATTGGCTCGGCTGTTTCTCAAACTCCTTTCTCTTCTGATCATACCATTCCTCCATTTTATCAGGACTAGTCATCAATGTCCGTATCTTATTCATCGCTTCAAGGTGAGCTTGATCTTTTTTCTCAAACATTTCCATTCCATGCGCCTTACTCATATCAGCTATTTCTTCAAATGTTTCTGCATGAAATGCTAGGTCACATGCTCCACCTAGTTGATTGCAAGTCATCGTTTTCATAGTGTTCGTTTTATGTCTTAAATAGCATTTACTATTTCCGGGATCACCGTATGTCCACCTTCATACCAATGGAGCTGAGGCGTCATTCCCAGTGTTTTCTCCACTACTTCATTTTGATTGCTAATCATTTCTTCTTTAAAAAATGGATCTTCTTTGCTTGTGTAGTAATCTATGCTTTCATTTCTAGTCAGGAAATTGTATTCCTGAGTATCAATATCTGGAGGAAAAGTACCCGCCCAGATGATCATTTTCTCAAATGGTATTTTAGCATGAGCAGCATATCTGCCCATAGTGGCAGTACCTTGTGAAAATCCAAAATAGATAAGTTGCTTCTTAGAAATATCACCAACAGACTCGAGAACTGCATCTATGTAAGCATATTGATTGGCAATGTCTGTCAAACGATCTTCTTTCGTCATCCAAGAAGCACCCACTCTTCCATAAAACCCTTCTAGGTAGTATTTGGAAAGTCCTTGTGGTGCTATGATGAAGTTTTTTTCAGGATCTAAGCTATTGAACTTCCGAATGAAGAATTCGGCAAGCTGTCCATATCCATGAAAAACAAGCCAGACTCTTTCTGTCTTTTCAGTGAGCTCATTGAGTGTAGAATAAGGAGCTTTTATATGGACATTAACATGTTTTGGCTCATTAGTCATTATCCATCTTCCAAAAAATGATTCCACCAGCTTGTTTTCCCATGTCTACTGAAGCGACCTTAGAAGCTTTTTTCAAATTAATGACATCCATCGTTCCTGGCTCTCCGCCAATTCCTTCCACAGAGACAAAAGCATACTTACTGTCTGAGGATATAGAAACTCCATGTGTGATTTTTCTTGTGTTGGGTACACGCGCTAGTTCTTTCCCTTTCTTAAGATCCCAAACTCCTGTTTCAGCACTGCCTTTATACGTAGCAACCATATAACGTCCATCGGGCGAGATGTCTACATTGTATGGAGCCTTTCCGGTGGGCATCTTTTTTGTGACTTTCCATTGAGCTAAATCTACTTCCAAAATCTCATTGGAGCCATTCCCGGCCACATAGACTTTGCCGTTGGTAGGATGGGGGATGACCCAAGTTGGCTTCACAGCACTGTGATACATCTTGGTTTCCATGCTTCCGTGATTCATTTTACTATGGTCCATTTTAGAATGATCCATCTGACTGTGGTCCATTCCGCTCATGTCAGACATGGCTGATGACGAATTAGATTCCATTGATTCTTTATTTTCCTCATCTAGAGCTAGTGTTCTAGTTACTTTTAGTTTAGATGTGGAAATCTCAAAAAGCTCACCTGACATCATTGCTACAGAATAGTGATACATGCCATCTGGAGAAATCCTTGAACCGTGTGGCATTACACCTGTTTCAATTCGTTGAATCTCAATCATGTCTTCTGGATCTACAACAGATACGGTGCTTGGTTTCATGTCTCCATGTAAATCAAAATTGACACAATAAAGTAAACCTGTAGAAGGAGAGATTTGTAGTGATGCGGGAAACAAGCCTAGCTTCACTTGTCCCACAACCTTATTCGTTTCTGTAGAATACTTATATAGTGTGCCGTATGGATTGCCATGAGCTAACGATAAATACCAATACTTACCATCAGGACTTACATTGATTCCATGTGGTCCTTCAATTTCTGCAGGCCAGACACCAACAGGAATGGTTTGCTCTATAGTGGCTTTTTTACCATCAAATTTGATTAGAGCCACTTCGTCTTCTGATTCAGCAGTAACGTACACATAGTAGTTCTGGGTGAAAGCTGATTGACCAAAAAAGATTAATAGTATACCTAATAATTTCTTCATGCCTATTTAGATTCTATTTCTACTTCTTTAAGAACAACAGGTCTCAGCTTTGCTGACCATAAACCACTGTTCCAGTCGGAATAAAAGATATGACCCTTGTGTGGTTGTGCTCCCCAAGTGAAAGGCGCATTTGGGACATATCCGTCAGGATCTTCTGGTACAATCCAAGCGATTTCCCTTCCTTGGCGATTAAGATCTCCAAGGAGTTCACCCGACAAGTCAACTACTCTGACACCAGCATTGTAGAAAGTGGCATAGAGAATGTCATCTTCTATCCAATAGTTGTGAGATCCGGCAAATGGAACTTGAAACCAAGCCACTTCTTTTGGGTTTTTCAAATCTGTGAAATCAATAACATGTAAGAACCCTGCAGCTCTAGAAGGTTTTTTTCCTGACGGGTCTAGTCCGTAGGGAAATTCTTCATCTCCTAAAATGACATAAAATTTACCTGTTTTTTCATCCTTGTATGGGAATGCTGCATGATTAGAGCCGCTTGGGTAGGTATAGCTTGCAAACTGTACAGGGTTGGATGGACTGCCACCTGCAATTCCGTTTCCAACATCTACCAATTGCACACCATCACTCCAGTTGGACGAGTAAGCAATGCCATCATGCACCCATACATCGTGAATAGAATGACCAGGTGTATCCAATTCAAATTCACCTACAATTCTTGGTTTAGAAGGGTCTTCTATATTAATGGAATAATATTTCCTGCCGGCGCTTAGAGCGTAAACATGATTTTGATAAATAAAGACATTGTGAACGCCTCCTGTTAGGTTTTCTGAAAATTCTGCAATGACAGAAACATCTCTAGGGTTACTTACATCAATGATGACTAGACCATTCTTTCTGTTGGAAGCACCTTCTCTAGAAATAATACATGTTTTACCATCTTCAGACACTTTCACATCATTTACCGTACGTGCATCCACTTGTACGGAATCTATTAGATTAATCGCAGCAGGATTGGTCACATCCCAGAAATACGCAGTGCCATCTGCTCCCCAAGTCCCTGTTACGGCATAGTCTTTTCCATCTATTCCTTCCCAAATCCACAGATCAGAAGTGTGTTTATTGTTGACAGAGCCTTTACCTATCAGGTCAATTTTTCTTGTGATGTTCCGATTGTTAGCACTTACTGTTACTGAAGCGGCAGCAGAACCACATGTTGCATTTAGAACATATAGTCCAGGCTGATCAGCCACAAATTTTCCTTCTTGAGTTATCAAACCTGATGGTGCTGCAGAAACATCATACGATTCTCCTGTGAAAGAAAAGTTGATAGGTGCATCTACTATTTCTTTTCCATTTTCATCCATCGCTTTAGCTGTTAAAGTGAAAACGTCACCTGATCTACCTTCGATCATGTCTGCTTGCAGGTCTATTTTTGCAATGGGATTATCTAAAACTACAATATCCACAGACGTGCTCGCTTCTCCCACTTGAGCAGAGATTCTTGCTTTACCACTTTCTTGAGCTATCAACTTATAAAATGGAGCTGTTCTTATGCTTTTTTCATTTGATGAACTGATATTAATTTTTGCCTCAGGTCTTTCAAAACCTGCCTCATCTTTGACCACTAATGAAAGGGGAATGGTCACGCCAGCATAGATTTTATCCGGTATACCCGTAATTTCCACAGAAGTGATAGCTGCAGGTTCTACTACTACTGTAATGTCAGTTCTTAATCTCCCTTCTTTTTCATCGGGACTAATGATGATGATGCTATATTCTCCATGCTTTATAGCAGTGACAAGACCAGTTGTGTCCACTACATCTAATGCTCTAGCATTCCTTGTGAAAAATAAATAATCTCTATTTTTTATTTTGTCTCCATTGGCATCTACTGCAACAGCTTGCAATTGTATGGATTCTCCAATTTTTAATTTAACAATTTCAGGACTGACTTTGAGAGTTGCTTTTTGTGCAAATGCTGCTGATGATAGTAACAGAGTACACAACAAGAGATAAAAATTCTTCATGATTCGTTATTAGGTTTCTAACCTTCAATTTAGAGAATATCTAAGAATCTTTGAAGAAGATATTACAAACGGTTGCTTGAATCTAGAGAGAAGGTTTATTTAGATTTTGGATCTAATTCGCCTCGCATAAACAAATTGTATTCTTCGCAAGATAGATAGCCTTCTCCCAAAGAGTAGGGGCAAGTGCTGTAGGTATTATCAAAGAGTCCCGCACGAATCACTACACCAGATCCATGACAAACTGGACAAAGCATTTTTTCCAAACCGCCACAATCATACTCAGCATTTTCTAAGTCTTCTCTTACCTTAACAGCTTGCGACCGTTGGATTTTTATATATTCATCCTCTGCATATTGTAAAAACTGAACAGCAGGTTCATAAAACCTTCCTTTGGTTCCTTTTAGCTGAATGTACTTGTTCAGCCAGTTGATGCTTTGCTTGTATTGTTGCAAATGGAAACTGTTTCTTCCAAAATAGTATGCTAGTTCCGATGGTACTTTATCGATGTTTTGTAAAACAAACTGAAACTCTACTTGTGCACTGTCATACTTACTATTTGCCATCAATTCAGCGCCCAAATCCATCCTGCGAAGAAGCTCTGACTCGCGTACTATTTGTGCGCTAGTAAATAAGGATATAAAGAAGAAAAAAAGAATGAAATGCAGTTTCATTAGCTTACTGTTCTAACAGTCAGTAAAATAAGTTGTTTGATTTGATAGTACCTAAAATCAAATGACTTGTATTGTTAATTTTTGTCAATGCAGATCAATATACATGCCATAAAAAAACCTCAACTCTTTTCAGAATTGAGGCTTGTATGATTTTTTGATTGCACTTATGCCATTTGAGCATCAATCTTTTGGCTCAATACATTCTTAGCCACTGCACCAATTTGTTTGTCTACGATTTCACCGTTTTTGAATACAAGTAGTGTAGGGATAGATCTAATGCCGAATTTAGCAGATACTTCAGGATTGGCGTCCACGTCTACTTTACCAATTACTGCTTTACCTTCATATTCTCCAGCCAATTCTTCTACTACAGGACCGATCATTTTACAAGGGCCACACCATTCTGCCCAAAAATCTACCAATACTGGCTGATCTGATTTGATGATTTCTTCGAAGTTAGCGTCTGTGATTTCTACTGCTTTTGCCATTATTTTATCTTTTAATAATAAGTTTTTTGATTTCTTGTGTGATTGAACACAAAGATAGTTTGAATAGTTTGTCAGATGATGAGAAAATCTTGGAATGTTGTTGCTATGACAAATGGTTTTAATGAATAAAGGAAATCGTACGTCATTCCTGCGAATGCAGGAATCTGCTAGCAAAGGATGAGATTCCTGAATTCCGCTACGCTGCATCAGGAATGACGAGCTATTTTATCCCTTACTGCCTCAGTACCTTAATATTTACTTCTTCTAGTTTTTTTAGTTCCTTAATCAACTCATCAGTGGGTTCTATTGTGAATTTTCTGCTGAGCATTTCCAGTTTAATAGCTCTGTTCTCAAAGACACCACCCAATGAAAATTTCAGTAAGCACTTTCCAGGGTGTTCTTCAGCAATTCGTTCTATCTCCGTAACGATCATGTCATTGACATCACTCAATCTCATATTGAGCTCTAATCCCTTTGTCATCTGATCCCGTATTTCACTTAAATGTTGAATTTGATGGATCTTCAACTCAAGCTCTTCACTATGCCATCTGTTTTGAACGGTGCATGATAGATACACAAACCACCCTTTTTCTAGCATAGGTTTATGTGCCAAGTAATCTTTTGAGAATAAGAAAAACGTGTAATTATCTCCAAAATCTTCTAAGGTAAACTGACCAAAAGGCTTCCCTGTTTTGGTAGTCCTATGCTGAACCTCACTAATAACTCCCCCGATTTTTAATTCTCGCCCTTTGATTTTTTCTAGATCAGTTACCTGACTGAGCGTGGTATTGGTCAAGTGATCCATCTCAAATTTGAACTGATTCAATGGATGTCCTGTGATGTACAGCCCAACCATTTCCTTTTCAATATTGAGCATTTCAATTTCACCATAAGGTTCAATTCTCCCTACTTTTGGTTTGGTAATATCCGTGCCTGTACTACCTCCAAAAAGAGAAGATTGATTACTCTCTTCTTCTGCTTGCATTCTGTTTGCATAGCGAATGGCTTTTTCAATAATTGATGTGCCTTCATCATCTGCTTCAACGTATTGCCTTCTGTGGTAATCATTGAAACAGTCAAATCCACCTCCTTTGGCAAGACTCTCAAAAGACTTCTTATTGACAGTTCTTAGATTGACTCGCTTTGCAAAGTCAAAAATATCTTTAAATGGGCCGTTTTCGTCTCGTTCCTCAATGATCGCTAGGACCGCTGACTCACCTGTACCTTTGATGGCACCCATTCCAAAACGGATTTCACCTTCTGCGTTTACAGCAAAATCTTTGGCGGATTCATTTACATGAGGCCCTAATACTTTGATGCCCCTGTTCTTACATTCTTCCATGAAGAAACTCACCTTCTCAATGTTGTTTTGATTGTGAGTAAGTACTGAAGCCATGTATTCAGCCGGATAATTTGCTTTGAAATAGCCTGTTTGATAAGCAACTACAGAATAACATGTACTGTGAGACTTGTTGAAAGCATAAGCAGCAAATGCTTCCCAATCTTTCCAGATTTTTTCTAGCTTGTCTTCCGGATGTCCTTTTGCAATGGCACCTTCGACAAACTTGGGTTTCATTTTATCAAGGACTTCCCGCTGCTTTTTACCCATCGCCTTACGTAATACATCTGCTTCACCTTTTGTAAAGCCGGCTAATGATTGAGATAAAAGCATTACCTGCTCTTGATAGACCGTAATGCCGTAAGTCTCCGCAAGGTATTCAGACATGGCAGGCACGTCATATTCTATCTTCTCTGTTCCTAGTTTTCTTGCAATGAAATTGGGGATGTACTCCATCGGACCAGGACGATAGAGCGCATTCATGGCAATTAAATCTGCAAAACGATCTGGTTTTAACGCACGAAGATGCTTTTGCATACCGGGTGATTCAAACTGGAATGTTCCATTTGTTTCACCTCTTTGATACAATTCATAGGTCTTTTGATCGTCCAGAGGAAGCTCATCAATGTCTATTTTGATGCCGTGACGTTTCTCCACATTTTCTACAGCAGTCTTGATAATGGAAAGGGTTTTTAATCCCAAGAAATCCATTTTCAACATTCCTGCATCTTCAACTACACTATTGTCAAACTGCGTCACCATCATGTCCGAGTCCTTGGACTTGGCAAGCGGGACGTAGTTACTCATGTCGGCAGGAGTAATGATTACTCCGCAAGCATGAACTCCCGTATTTCGGAGAGAACCTTCTAGGACTACAGCTTGATTGAGAACCTGAGAGGGGAGGTCGGTCCCCTTGGTCATGTCTTCTAGTTCTTTTACTTCATCAAAGACTTTCTTGAAACTTGCTCCCGGTCTTTCAGGAACCAATTTTGCAATTGCATCGGTCTCTGGAAGTGGTAATTCCATCACTCGGCCAGCATCTCTAATCGCTGATTTTGGAGCCATGGAACCGTAAGTAATGATCTGTGCTACCTG
>JBGCFL010000080.1:0-2724 GCA_045106975.1 Ekhidna sp.
AATGCAAGATACTCAGTATATGCTTTCCCTCACTTTCAATGCCCCTAAAGAAGCTTTTGATGATGAAAATGAATTTCTCTTCGAAGGTAAATCAGTTGATGATTTGTACTTTGCTCAGCACATGAATTTTAAGTTTTTTGGAATGAAGCCACTTCCTACTTTCGCATGTTTTGATGTGATGAAAAATCCAAATATTGAAGATGATTTCAGAAGGCTAAATAATCACCTTAAAAAAGTATTTGCTTAAAAAGAGTTCTAAATTTGGAAATCACAAAAGCTGAAAATGCTTTTGTGATTTTTAAATTTCTTGGTCAGCCCTCTCTCTTTCTAATTGGCTACCGCTCTCGTATATGCATACTACGACCGTTTAGGGAGCATTATCAAATTACATTGTTGTAGCCCGTTTTTCTTGATATTTCTTCTTTAATGTCTCGATGGATTCCGCCTTGTTTGTTTTCATAAGTTCAAGTTCATCGCTTTTTCTCATAATAGGGTTATGTTCACGTAGATTTTGGTCGCTCCATATTGCTAATTCTACAATCGCAGGCGTTAGAGATAATCCCTTTTCAGTTAGATGGTAAAGTTTAGTCTTCTTGTTCGTTGGATGGTTTTTTCTCTCAATAAGCCCGTATTGCTCTAAACATTTGAGTTTTAATGTAAGGATACTGGTAGAGATGGCTTCATCACTTTCGATAAAATCTTTAAATGTTTCCATCTCTTGAATTAACATCTGCTTAATAATTATCAGCATCCATTTGTCTCCTAAAATGTCTATGGCTGAAGTAATTGGACAGTCGCATCTAAATTCTTGTTTCATCATTATAATCTTATCTAAAATCCAAATTTGCAAAATATTTTAAAATATCACTTTGCAATCCGAAGTAATTTTGTATTTTTGCTCCGTAAACAAAAGTAATAATTTTTAGACAGTTAACAAAATGAGTATAGAAACAATTTCAATTTTAGGGTTAGCCCTATCTTTAGCTCCAGCAGTCGTACATGCTGTAGAGGTCATCAAGCCCACTTGGGTAAGTTGGGTAGTGAATTTAGTGTTGCCCGTGTTTGCACCTGGCTTGCCAAACAAACAGAAGTTCATAAATGAAAAGGAACAGTTAAGCATGATAGATGCTGCTATTGCTGCCGCTCCCGAGGCTAAAAAGACTGCTGCTAAAGATTACATTTTTATCCTGCTGTTTGAGCAAAGACAAGGTGCCTTAGCGTTCATTTCTATGTTTGTAGCTTCTATTTATGCAATGGGTTTGTCTTTACCTGAACGGCATACTATTCACCTGTTATTTTTGGTAATGTCTGCACTATTTGCATTGGTTAATGCCAATCAAGCAGGGGTTCCATTCTTGGGGCATCATCCCAGAGTATCCAAAAACGGGCGTAATGTAGGTATTGTGTTTTCTCTTTTTTGGATAGCATCTACCGTACTTAATTATCTAGCATTCAATGCGTCATCGATTTAGGGAGTAGGAAATAAGAAACTACATCACGGGTAAATGAACGAAATAATTTAGATAAATAAATAAAAAATGAAATTGACAATGAAATTTTTAATCCTCGGAATATCAATTTTGATGTTCACCGCTTGTGAAAAGGATAATAATCTTCTTACGGGAGTCTCTGTAGAGTCAAATATTGTTTATGGTAACAATAATGGTGATTTGTTACTTGATATATACACAGATGAAGGAGATACGGCTACTAATCGACCTGTTTTGATTCTGGCTCATGGAGGAGGTGGTAATAAATCAGAATGGCAATCTGTAGCACCTCATTTTGTCCGTTCTGGTTTTGTAGTTGCAAGTGTCAATTATACGGGAGTAGATAGCGAAGGTGCGACCGAAGGCGTGAGTGGTTCGCATGATGTACGTGCAGCTATTCGCTATTTTAGAAGTAAAGCAGAAGAGATGTCAATTAATCCTGAAGCTATTTTTATTGGTGGTGTATCACAGGGTGCTGGAGTTGTGTTATCCTTGGCATATCTCTCTGAAGATGAAGCAGCAGCACTGGGTGATAATGAACTTACCAACTACTTAAATAATAATGGTGGTATAGAAGGAAATAGTGGCAACCCTAATTACTCATCAGAGGTGCAAGGTGTTGTAAGTTTTGCTGGAGGCATTTTGCAATCAGGTTGGATAGATGCTGGTGAACCTCCGGTTATTTTTATACACGGTACGGCAGATAATACAGTACCGACAGGTGTAGATGGGCAAGGTTATGAAGGGTCAAGTCTTATGTACCAAAGGACACAAGAAGTAGGTGTAGTCTCTCAATATATTTCACTTGAGGGTATAGACCATGATGTTTTGGAGAATTGCTCCACCTGCTGGGAGCCAATTAGTGAGTTTCTTATTAATCAAATTCCTTGATAACATCCAAGAGTTTCAAAATCTCTTATGTAATGTCGCAATCTTACGTTCTAATTTGCTGTAATTATTTTTATAGCAACATTTTAGGTTATAGGGGTATACTTTTTTTAATTTAAAATACAATAGAATGAAATTAACAATAAAATTTTTAATCCTCGGAATATCATTAATGATGTTCAATGCTTGTGGAAAAGATGAAGACACAACTCCAAAACCACAAAGCACTTCAATAAATAAAATACTTCCCTTAGGAGCTTCAAGAGTTGAAGGAGCAAGACCTGAATTTGAAAGTTATCGCTACGAACTGTGGAAAGACTTGAAGGAAAATGATTGGACTTTTGAT
>JBGCFL010000081.1:0-23354 GCA_045106975.1 Ekhidna sp.
AGAGATGGTACTGCCATGCTTTTAACTTCCGGACCTGATCCAACTGCAGATGGATATGCTGTATACTGGCCAGGATCATCAAATAATGGTCAAAGACCATGTTTGTATGATGATGAATTCACATTTGGAAGAGACGGTTCATACACATATAATGATGCGACCACTTATTGGGCAGAATTTGGGGTTTTCAATGGTGTTGATGGTTGTGATTCTGATACAATTGCTGAATCATGCTTCGATGTTAGCTCTGGAAGCGCCGTAAACGAATGTGGAGATGATGTTAGTGCGTGGTTATCAGGAACCCATTCATTCGAATATAATTCTAGTACTGGTAAAATTACTTTAACTGGAAATGGTGCATGGATTGGTATTCCAAAACTTGGAACCACTACGACCTACCTTACTCCACAGCCTAGCGTTATATTCGACGCAGTGCTTCGAGAAGGTGGTGAGTCAGGTGTAGATACGCTATTTGCAAGCTTTTCTTATGATGGTAATTTCTGGCCAATTACATATGTTTCATATTCTGATGCATCTCTTGAGCCAGAGTTAGTTACTGAATTTGTAGAACCTCCTTGCGAGAATTTAGCAGCTATTTCTCCTTCAGTAATATCTCATACTTTTGCTTCTAATGATTCTGGAGAATGGGATGAAATTCAGCCTGATAATGGTTCTGGACATACTTTAGAACTAGGTGTTGCAGATCCTGAAGATGCCGCTGCTTTGGTAGGTAAAATAACTAGAAACGCTAATCAGTTTGAAGAGATGATCTTCAGATTCGAAGGTAATTCTATCAACTTCGAAAACCTTAATACTTTGACAATGGATGTTTATCTACCTTCAACTAATGATTATACTGGAGACCTTCAAGATGCAGTTAGAATTGGTTTTGGAAATATACAGTGTCCTCCATTCTGGTACGAGGATCAGCATGAGTGGACCGATGCAGATTTAGCTAAAGATCAGTGGATTACACTTACTATTGATCTATCAACAGCAGCTGACTTTGTCAATAAGCCTGACAATGGGGCAACATTGAAGGATAGAAATGACATAGATATGATGTATATCAACTTTGGTGGTGCAAATCACTTTGCAAGTGGATCTGTCTATGTGAGAAACCTTGAAATGAACTAAACTTCTTCTAAGTTTAGAAGCAATTAAATAGATTTTTTGGGAGGGGTAACCCTCCCAATTTTTCTTTAAATGTTAGTCAGTCTAAAAAGCATTTTTGTTTCATATTAAATATATGAGTATGAAAAACACTTCATTACACACCTTTTTTATTGTGCTATTTTCATTTACCACCTTAACAAATTGTGGTGATGACCAACCAGATCCCGTTATTAGTGTTCCAACTAATCTTGAAGTAGTCATCGAGGTTTCAGAATTAGGAAATGGTTTTGTAACTGTTGAAGCGAGCGCAACCAACGCACTAACTTATGAATTCCTTTTTGAAGACGACCAAGAGTCAATTACTAATAGGATAGGTGAAGCTAGTTACACCTATTCAGAAACAGGAACTTATACTTTGGAGGTTCGAGCCTATGGAAATGGTACAGAATTTATTTCTGAATCTAACGATATTAACATCATTGTAACCTTTGATACATCCAAACCGCCAACGACTGGTTATTCTACGCCTGAATCATATGATGGATTTACTTTAGTATGGAGTGATGAGTTTGAAGGAAATTCTTTGAATTCATCTAACTGGAAACATGAGATAGGAACAGGAAGCAATGGATGGGGAAATAATGAGCTTCAATTCTATAGAAGCGAAAATACAGCAGTGTCAGATGGTAGCCTTACCATTGAAGCAAAAAAAGAAACATTTTCGGGCAGTAACTATACTTCATCCAGAATAGTAACTCAAGACAAGCAAGATTTTAAATATGGAAGAATTGATATAAGAGCCGCTTTACCTTATGGGAAAGGCATTTGGCCAGCACTTTGGATGTTAGGCGCAAATTTCCCTCAAGTTGGTTGGCCCAAATGTGGTGAAATCGACATTATGGAATATTTAGGACAAACTCCAGATGAAGTTTTCGGGACCTTACATTGGGCAGATGATAGTGGTAATAGGCAATGTACTTGCGGAGATCAAAATTCGTATTATTCACTTAGTAGTGGAACATTTTCTGACGAATGGCACGTGTTTTCTTTGATCTGGACAGAAAATAGAATTGAATGGCTTGTTGATGATAATCAGTTCTATGCTGTTGACATCATCCCTGGATTAGAAGAATTTAATGAGTCTTTTTTCTTTATTTTCAATATGGCAGTGGGTGGAGATTTACCTGGCAGCCCAGACTCTCAAACTCCTTTTCCTCAAAGACTTTATGTTGATTATGTAAGAGTCTTTCAGCCAAATTAAATAGTTACTCTAAGCAAGCAATACGATAAGAGTATGAAGCACTCTTTTTTAAAAAAAAATATCCTCCAAATTTAACACCTGAACGTGACCAAAATAACCTTATCAGATAAAGTACCATTAGGACAAAAAATGGCCTATGGAACGGGTAATTTGGTGCTCAACCTTTTGCCAGCTTCACTGAATATTTTCATGTTCTTCTTGGTGACTGGATTTGGAATGGATCCGCTAGTTGCAGGGTTGCTTGCGGGCTTACCAAGACTTTTCGATGCAATTACAGATCCGATAATGGGTTTCATTACGGATAACACTAAGTCTAGATGGGGTAGAAGAAGACCCTACATAGTAATAGGAGCCATATTGAGTGGAGTCATCTTCGCCTTACTATGGCAAATGAATGCTGATAATTCTCAAGATTACAATTTTTGGTATTTCTTGATTTTTTCTCTCCTATTTACTTTAGGGAATACAATGTATGCTACTCCATTTGTTGGCCTGGGTTATGAAATGACTTCCGATTATAATGAAAGAACCAGACTCATGGCTTTTTCTCAAACTATGGGACAAGTTGCATGGATGATTGTGCCTTGGTTTTGGGTGCTGGTAGCAGACCCTGATCTTTTTACTTCACAAGACGAAGGAGTGAGAAATATGGCATTGGTGGTCGGTGGAGTTTGCTTGGTTCTTGGTGTGTTACCCGGGCTTTTTAGTAAGGGAATTGATTCCAGTAACATGGAAAATAGAGCTAAGCTAAATCTGAGTAATATGGTTAGTAACCTAGCTAGCTTATGGAAAAGTATGAAGCAGATTTCTAGTAATGTTCCTTTCAGGAGACTTTGTGGGGCTACATTTCTTATTTTCAATGGCTTTCAGGTTATTGCAGGTTTTGCATTTTACATCATTGTATTTCATATGTTTGATGGTGATTATGAACTCACAGGTTCTTGGCCAGCATGGTTTGCAACCATTAGTGCTGTTGTCACTGCATTTTTGGTCATTCCAATTGTTTCATTCATTTCTGATAAAGTTGGAAAACGAAATGCATTCATTATTGCCACTGTCATTTCGATAGTAGGGTATGCATTGAAATGGTGGGGTTTTGACCCATCGAATCCATGGATGATATTTATGCCTATTCCGCTGATGTCATTTGGAATAGGAGGACTCTTTACACTCATGATGAGTATGACTGCTGATGTCTGTGATTTAGATGAATTGCAAAACGGGATGCCAAGAAAAGAAGGAACCTTCGGTGCAATCTATTGGCTCATGATTAAGATCGGTCAAGCTATTGCATTTGTTTTGGCAGGTGTTGTATTGAAGCTTGTAGGGTTTGAAGCGGGAGCAGCCACGCAAACTGTTGAGTCAATGACGTACTTACGATTAGCAGATATTATTATTCCAGCCGCAACTGCTGCAATAGCTATATGGGTTATGTGGAATTATGATCTAACTGAAGATAAAGTACGAGAAATAAAAGAGACATTGGTTGATAGAAGAGGTAAACTTTGATATTTGAATAGATGAAAAATTCATTCATTTTCATAATACTCATTGTTCAATTATCAATTTTGAATTGTTCTGAAAACAAACAAATGGTTACATACAAAACAGCATCAGAAATTTTAGGAAATCCTGATTATCAGGCATTTTCGTTTGGTGGATATCGAGGAAAATCCAGAGATTCAGTTCCTTCTGCATCAGATCTGAAAGAGGGATTGAAAGTGTTGGATGCAATGGGAATTAAGGTATTAAGAACCTATAATACTCAACAATATGCTCATGCTGCAAACTTGTTGCAAGCTATCCATGAGATGCAGGAAGAGAACTCAGATTTTGAGATGTATGTAATGCTAGGTGTTTGGATTGATTGTGAAGGCGCTTGGACAGATTATAGAAATCATGAAATTGGTGATGATATTAACAATCAAGCAGAGATTGACGCAGCAGTTTATTTAGCTAAAAAATATCCAAATATTGTTAAGGTAATTGCCGTTGGTAATGAAGCCATGGTACAATGGGCTGAGTCTTACTATGTAAATCCTCGTGTAGTTCTTAAGTGGGTCAATCATCTTCAAGAATTGAAGGTGTCTGGAGAGTTGTCAAAAGATGTTTGGATTACAAGTTCAGATAATTTCGCTTCTTGGGGTGGAGGAGATCCAGCATATCACAAAGAAGAATTAACGGAGGTAATGAAAGCGGTAGATTATGTTTCACTGCATACCTATCCATATCACGACACGCATTACAATCCTAATTATTGGGTTGTTCAGTCCAATGACTCTTTATCAGAATTAGAAAGAGTAGAGGCAAGTATGGACAGAGCTAGAGACTATGCTATTTCCCAGTATCAAAGTGCCAAGAACTACATGGATAGCTTAGGAATTAGCAAACCTATTCATATCGGAGAGACAGGTTGGTCTAGTTTGACAAATGATTTGTATGGAGACGATGGCTCAAGAGCATCTGACGAATACAAGCAAAAGTTGTATTATGATAAAATGAGAGAATGGACAAATACGAAAGGTATTTCATGCTTCTTCTTTGAAATTTTTGATGAACAATGGAAAGATTCTAACAATCCTTTAGGGTCAGAAAATCATTTTGGCCTCATCAACTTGAAAGGGCAGGCTAAATACGCATTATGGGACTTGGTAGACCAAGGAGTATTCGAAGGAATAAATAGAAATGGATACTCAATCACGAAAACATTTAATGGAGATAAAGAAATTTTAATGAAGACTGTTCTTCCTCCAAGAGAACTAGAGTCAATTAATTACTAAAAATGCTATGCTTTACTCAAACCTAATTATATCGCTTTTACTATTATTCTCATCAGCAACTATTGAAATGAATGATAACAATCAAGCGGTGAAAGTTGAGATAAAAAAGCAAGGAGATTCTTATCAGTTATATCGTGGAGGTGAGCCTTACTCATTTAATGGCGCAGGGCTGAGTGGAGATATTGAGACTTTCAAAGCTCATGGTGGTAACTCTATAAGAACTTGGGCTGAGAATAGTGAAATTTTAGATGTAGCCCATGAACATGGGATGACGGTTATGATGTGTTTTTACATCCAGCCAGAACGTCATGGAATGGATTATGACGATCAAAAACAAAAAGATGTTCAATTTGATCGAGTAAAGAAATTTGTATTAGAAAACAAAGATCATCCTGCTTTATTATCATGGTCAATAGGTAACGAACTTAACCTGAACTACACAAATCCAAAGGTCTATGATGAGGTCAATAGAATTTCGAAATGGATTCATGAAGTCGACACAAATCATTTAACCACGACAACAATCTCTTCTATGAATCCAGAGGTTGTCAAAGAGATTAAAAAGAGAGCAACAGACATTGATTACTTGAGCATTCAAGTATACGGAGACTTGTTTGTTTTAGGAGACATGGTTGAAGAGTCAAATTGGACGAAACCATTTATGGTTACGGAGTGGGGTGCTATTGGCCATTGGGAAATGCCTTCTACGGAATGGGGTGCTCCAATAGAGCAAACAAGTTCACAAAAGGCTAAAAACTACTTAAAAGGCTATAAGGAATCTATTGAACCTTATGAAAATCAATGTATAGGGAACTATGTTTTCCTGTGGGGACAAAAACAGGAAAGAACACCAACGTGGTATGGACTCTTTTTAGAAACAGGAGAGGAGACAGAAGTTATTGATGTGATGCATTATATCTGGAATGAAAAATGGCCGGATAACAGAAATCCAAGACTAGATTCAATGCTGTTCAATGGTAAGCTTCCGCAAGAAAATGTATATCTCAAATCAGGAGAAGAATATGTAGCTAAAGTTAAAACACTTGATTTTGACAATGATTCATTGACGTACAAATGGGTAATTATGCGCGAAAGTGAGGAAACAAAAGAGGGTGGAGATAAAGAAGAAGTACCAGAGCAACTAGGGATTATTGAAAGTGCAACTGACTCCCAGGTTAAAGTTACAGTACCAAAAGAAGAAGGTGCATACAGACTTTTTGCTTACGTCTTTGATGGAAATGGACATGCAGCTCATGCTAATGTTCCATTTTATGTAAAGAATTAAAATTTCAATAAAATGAGTAATGCCTTATTTAAAATTTTTATTCTCGGCTGTTTAGTAATTCCTGCCTGTATGGAAACAGAAAATGAGTTGACTTTGGAAGTGTTTCAAACCTCCGCTGAAGGAATGAAATATCAAAAAATAGATGAACATAGTTCATTGGAAGAACCAACTAGTCAGATTGTGATTAATCCTGAGGAGGAATTTCAGACAATGACAGGTATTGGAGGTTCTTTTACTGAATCTTCTGCCTATCTGCTCAATCAAGTAAGTAAGGAGAATAGAGAAAAAGTGCTTCAAGCCTATTTTGGTGAGGATGGGGCAAAGTATTCATTAACTAGAACCCATATCAATTCCTCTGATTTTTCTCTTTCGAACTATGCCTATGTCGAAGAAGGCGATACAGAGCTGAAAACCTTTACAATAGATGAGGATAGAGATGATATTATTCCGATGATCAAAGAAGCGATGGAGATTTCTGTTGATGGTTTCAACATAATTTCATCTCCATGGACTGCTCCACCATTTATGAAGGACAATAACAAGTGGGTAGGAGGGAAACTTCTGAAAGAGCATTATCCTACTTGGGCAAAATACTTCTCAAAGTACATCGAAGAATATCAGAAAGAAGGAATAGCTATTTGGGGAGTGACTTTTGAAAATGAGCCTCTTGGAAATGGGAATAACTGGGAGAGCATGCATTATTCACCTGATGAGATGGTGGATTTTGTTCAAAACCATTTGGGACCTCAACTTGAAAATGACAAGCGTGATGTCAAAATTTTAGGTTATGATCAGAACCGTGGCGAAGAGTTGACTGAGTGGACAGAGAGAATGTATGCAAATGAAGAGTCATCCAAATATTTTGCCGGAACAGCGGTCCACTGGTATGCAAGTACGGTAGACTGGTACGGTGAAGCATTGCAAGAAACACATGCTCTTGCTCCTGAAAAATATTTAATACAGACAGAGGGCTGTATAGATTCAGAGGTGCCAAAATGGCAAGATGATGATTGGTATTGGTCTAAAGAAGCTACGGATTGGGGATGGGACTGGGCTCCAGATCATCAGAAAAAGGATCACCCTAAATATGTTCCTGTCTATCGATATGCAAGAGATATGATTGGCTCAATGAATAATTGGGTAGACGGTTGGGTAGATTGGAACATGGTATTGGATAGACAAGGAGGTCCTAACTGGTTCAAAAACTGGTGTGCAGCTCCAGTTTTAGTAGACCCTGATAAAAATGAGGTATACTTCACACCACTTTATTATGTAATGAAACATTTTAGTAGACACATTAGACCAGGAGCGAAGAGAATTGGTTTTACCAATGGGGATTCAGATTTGATGGTGACTTCCGTCAAAAATCCAGATGGTTCTATTGTTGTCATGGTGTTAAACATGACTGAGAATGCGAAAGAATTTAACCTTCAATTGAAGGACGAGTCAAAATCAATAAGAATTGATCCACAGGCTCTTCAAACAATAATTATTTAATAAAATATACCTATTTATATGCCTAACCAGCCAACCTATATTAACTCACTACCTCTTGCACAGTTACCATCTGATTCTCAGGGGGACTTTGTACAAATTGGAGACCATGAGTATTATAGGATCAGTAACTATGATCATATTAGACCATCGTTCATCAGTTTAGTGAGTCACTCCGACCATTGGATGTTCATTTCTACGACAGGAGGATTAAGTACAGGAAGAAAGGATGCCGAATCTTCTTTGTTTCCTTATTACACAGATGACAAGATTAGCGATGATTCAGAGATCACAGGTAGCAAAACTATTCTTAGGATAAAAAGAGGTGACAAAACGGTAGTTTGGGAACCCTTTTCTGTAAGATACAATGGAGCATACAAGCGTCGTAGAAACCTATACAAGAGACGTGCTGGTGACAGGTTGATTTTTGAGGAAATCAATGAGGATCTTGGATTGACATTCCAATACTCTTGGGGATTTTCCGATAAATATGGTTTTGTGAAAGAATCAAAGCTTTCTAACAATACAGATCAGGAAGTAGAAGTAGAGGTAGTAGATGGCATTCAAAACATACTTCCATATGGAGTCAGTGCTGCTTTGCAATCTAGTGGAAGTAACCTTGTCAATGCCTACAAGAAAAATGAGTTAGATGCCGATTCTGGTTTAGGCATGTTTATGCTTAGTGCCATAATAGTGGATAAAGCTGAGCCAAGCGAAGCTCTTAAAACAACCACTGTTTGGTCTACTGGAGTTAATAGAGATAAAATATTATTGTCAAGTCTTCAACTTGATGCGTTTAGAAATGGTTCTTCCGTTCAACATGAAGAAGATATAAGAGCTGAAAGAGGTGCTTACTTCGTGAATAGTACCTTCACAGTAAGCGCCAATAAGTCATCGGAGTGGATGATTGTTGCAGAGGTCAATCAAGACCATTCAGATGTTATTCAATTGATCGAAAAACTATCTGATGGCGATGTATTAAGACAAGAGGTCGCGGAAGATGTAGAGAAAGGAAGGCTGAAATTGATTCAATTGGTTGGTAAATCAGATGGACTTCAGCTTTGTAATGATAAGCTAGTAAACGGCAGGCATTACGCAAACGTGTTATTCAACATCATGCGGGGAGGAATCTTTGATGAAGATTACAACGTTGATAAAAATGATTTTCTAAGCTATGTAAAAGGCACAAATTTTAAATTAATTGATAATCAAAAACCGTTTTTCAACGAACTGAAAGATGAATTTGATTATCAGTCTTTAATAGAAGCGGCACAAAAAACGAATGATACAGATCTCATTAGAATCTGCTATGAATACTTGCCATTGACTTTTAGTAGACGTCATGGAGACCCGAGTAGACCATGGAACAAGTTTACAATTGCGATTCGAGATGAAGAAGGAAAAAAGCTTCGTCAGTATGAAGGAAACTGGAGAGATATTTTTCAAAACTGGGAAGCTTTAGCGGTTTCTTATCCTGGCTTTATTCTATCCATGATTACTAAATTTGTCAATGCATCGACTATTGACGGGTACAATCCATATCGTATAACAAGAGATGGGATTGATTGGGAGGAAATAGAACCAGATAATCCATGGTCATACATTGGATATTGGGGAGACCATCAAATTATTTACCTGCAAAAATTATTGGAAATTGCTATTTCTCATCAACCAAAAGAGCTGAAAGAGTTGCTAGAGGCTCAGCAGTTTGTCTATGCGAATGTGCCTTATAGAATCAAGGGTTATGAGTCAATTTCACATGACCCACAAGATACCATAGAGTACGATCATATAGTAGAGAAAGAAATTGGAGAAAAAGTAAACGAATACGGTGCAGATGGCAAATTGGTATTTAGCAATGATAAATTACTCAAGGCCAATTTAACGGAGAAATTACTTGTCTCTTTTCTGGCTAAAATGTCCAATTTTATCCCAGAGGGAGGTATTTGGTTAAATACACAGCGCCCAGAATGGAATGATGCAAACAATGCATTGGTAGGAAATGGAGTAAGTATGGTTACTCTCTACTACATGAGACGGTTTGCTTCATCCATGATCACTCTATTCAATGATTCATCCTCTGAAATTGCAGTCAATCACTCTGTAGGATCCTTATTTAGAGGAATACATGAAGTGCTAGACTCCAATAAGTATTTGCTTCAAAACCGTATTTCAAATACGGATCGAAAAAAAGTGGTGGATCGCTTAGGTAGATTAGGCGAAAGCTATAGGTCTGTAGCTTATAAAGGCTTTATTTCCACAACAGATCAACTTTCTTCTGATCAAATTCAGACATTTTTTGAAATTGCGCTCGAACACATCGATCATTCTATCAGAGCAAATAAAAGGGAAGATGGTTTATACCATGCATATAATCTGCTCTCGTTCGAGGGAGAGGAAGCAAAGATTGACCACTTGTATGAGATGTTAGAAGGGCAAGTAGCTGTTCTTTCAGCGGGCTTATTGGATATGAATGAGACACTGGAAGTCTTAGATGCACTAAAGTCCAGTGACATATACCGAGAAGATCAGTATAGTTACATGCTCTATCCCAATAGAACACTTCCTAAGTTTCTAGAAAAGAACACCATTCCTCAGACATTCATAGAGTCTTCAGCATTGGCTAAGAAGTTGTTAGAAATGAATGATAAGTCCCTTATTTACAAGGATGTAAAAGGTAACTATCATTTCAATGGCTCATTCAATAATGCAGGTAGCCTAGACTCTACGTTTGAAAAACTGAAGAAGACGGATCTTATAGACTTAGCAGATTTCGAACAGGACAGCTATCTAGCAGTATTTGAAGAGATGTTTAACCATAAAGCATTTACAGGACGATCGGGTACCTTCTACGGTTACGAAGGACTAGGTAGTATTTACTGGCACATGGTTTCCAAATTACTAGTCTCGGTGCAAGAAAACATTTACGCTCAGTGGGATGAATTTAAGGGAACTCAGGTAATGGGAAGAGTAATTGATCATTACTATGAAATAAGAGCTGGCATAGGGATTAATAAATCTCCTGAGCTTTATGGCTCATTTCCTACAGACCCATACTCGCATACTCCTGGTGGAAAGGGAGTACAGCAACCGGGTATGACTGGTCAGGTAAAAGAAGATATTCTTAATAGATGGGCCGTTTTAGGTGTCTTCGTGAAAGACGGATGCATTCATTTCGATCCCAAATTTTTAAGTAGCGATGAATACTTGGATGAGCAAGCTTCTTTTGAGTTTTTTGACCTATCAGGGAATATTTCAAAAGTGGACATGGAAAAAGATCAACTTGCTTTTACCTACTGCCAAGTTCCCATTATTTATAAAAAGGGAGATGCTACCAGCATAGAAATTCATGACAAGTCTGGCTCCTCCAAAATAGATGGAAGCACGCTTGATGCGAATGCATCAAACGAACTCTTTCAGAGAACAGGGTCAATCAATAAAATTATTATCACACACCAATTTCAATAGCAAAACGTAAATGTCTGCACGATACGAAATACTCTCATTAGCTGGCAAAGACTTGTCAGGGAAAAGTAAATCTGAACTATCAGAAATCTACAATAAACTGCTGAATGATGGCATGCATGGAATATGCTTTAGTCCATACGAAGAAGGTCAGGAGCCTGGCGATCAATTGACAGAAGCACAGATTAGAAAGAGGATTGAAATCATAAAACCATACACCAATTGGATTAGATCTTTTTCCTGTACGGATGGAAATGAATTGATCCCTAAGATTGCTAAAGAATACGGAATTAAAACCCTTGTAGGAGCATGGCTAGGTACTGATGATGAGATCAATAAAAAGGAAATAGAGGGAGTCATTAAGGTAGCTCAGGAGGGTTATGCCGATATTGTTGCTGTTGGAAATGAGGTACTATACAGAGAGGATTTGACAGAGGATGAATTACTCGGATTCATCAATCAGGTAAAAGAAGCTATTCCCAATGTTCCAGTAGGCTATGTAGATGCCTATTATGAATTTGGTTTCAAACCAAAGATCACAGAAGCATGTGATGTGATTCTAGCAAATTGCTATCCCTATTGGGAGGGATGTCACCTAGATCATTCTTTACTGTACATGAAAGACATGTTCCGCCGAGCGCTTATGGCTGGAAAAGGTAAGAAAGTCATTATTACAGAGACTGGATGGCCAGATCAAGGAGAAATTTTTCATGGAGCAGAACCTTCTACAGAAAATGCAATGAAGTACTTCATTAATACCCAATTGTGGTCAAAAGAAGAAGATATTGATATTTTCTACTTCTCCTCATTTGATGAATCATGGAAGACTGGTGATGAAGGTGATGTAGGAGCTTACTGGGGGATTTGGGACAAAGAGGAGAATCTGAAGTTTTAGAAAAAATTGAAAACAGGAATTCATAAGGTTATGAAAAAGTCGCTAAATAGTTTTTACGTTCTCATCATACTTCTAATTATTATGTCTTTAGCTAATTCCTGTAAAGAAGCTTCTTCAAATACAGATTCAACTTCCATTGATCAAAAAGTAGATAGCCTATTGGCTTTGATGACTCTCGAGGAAAAGGTTGGCCAAACGAACATGTACAATGGTACTTGGGAGTTTACAGGTCCAGTTCCTGCAGATAGCAGTAGTCAAGCTAAAGCTGATAATATTAAAAATGGTCTAGTGGGTGGCATGTTAAACGTGTTGACTCCAGATGGAATAAGAGAAGCTCAAGAACTAGCTGTTGAGAATAGCCGACTTGGCATTCCAATGATTTTCGGATACGATGTGATTCATGGATATCAAACCATGTTTCCTGTGCCCATTGGTCAGGCAGCATCTTGGGATATAGAAGTAGCTAGATTGAGTTCGGTTGTAGCAGCAAGAGAAGCGTCAGCAGCTGGTTTACATTGGACATTTGCCCCTATGATAGATATTAGTAGGGATGCTCGTTGGGGTCGAATAATGGAAAGCCCGGGAGAAGATCCAGTGCTTGCCTCTGTTATGGCAAAAGGATGGATAGAAGGCTTCCAAGGAGATGATCTAGCTGATATCAATACAATAGCAGCATGCGCTAAACACTTCGCTGGTTACGGATTTGCGGAGGCAGGTAGAGATTACAATTCCGTAGATGTATCTCTTCAAACGCTCTATAACATAATTCTTCCACCTTTTAAAGCAGCTAGTGATGCCGGTGCGGTGACATTCATGAATGCATTCAATGACTTGAATGGAGTGCCAGCAACAGGAAACCAATTTCTACAGAGAACTATTCTTAAAGGAGAATGGGGCTTTGATGGATTTGTTGTTTCTGATTGGGCCTCCTTGTCAGAGATGATTGATCATGGATTTGCTTCAGATACTTCTCAGGCGGCTATTTCTGCTATGAAAGCAGGTAGTGACATGGATATGGAAGGAAGAGTTTATGAGCAAAAATTGCAAGCTAGGATAGAAGATGGTTCTATAGATGAAAAGCTTTTAGATGATGCCGTAAGAAGAATTTTGAAAGTGAAATTTCAACTGGGACTATTTGAAGATCCTTACAGATATTCGGATAATGAACGTGAAAAGGCAGAGGTGTTATCCAAGGCGAATCTAGCTTCTGCAAGAGAGGTGGCGCGAAAATCTTTTGTTCTTCTCAAGAATGAAAATGATATTTTACCACTTAGTAAGGAAACGAAATCCATTGCTGTTATTGGCCAATTAGCAAATGATAAAGATGTACCTCTTGGAAGTTGGAGAGCTCGAGCTATCACTAATTCTGCAGTTTCACTTTTAGAAGGTGTTAAAAACGCAGTTTCAAGCAATACGAAAGTCAGTTACTCAAAAGGCTATTCTTTGACCATAGGAGAACGTTCATTCGGAAGAGAATTGAATATTGTAGAAAGTGATAAATCTGGCTTTAAGGAAGCTATAGATCTTGCAAGAAATAGTGATGTAGTCATTTTAGCTCTAGGCGAAGATTGCTTCCAATCAGGAGAGGGTAGGAGCCAAGTAGATATTGGCTTAAAGTCTCATCAGGATGAATTGCTGGAGGAGATAAAGAAGGTCAATGATAAAGTGGTGGTAGTGCTTATGACTGGAAGACCTGTTGCCATTCCTCAAGTGGCTGAAAATTCATCTGCAATATTAGAGACTTGGTTTGCAGGATCAGAAGCGGGGAATGCCATTGCAGATGTACTCTTCGGGGATTATAATCCTGCTGGTAAGTTGCCAGTTTCTCTGCCGTATCATACGGGGCAGGAACCGCTTTATTATAATAGAAAAAGCACTGGAAGACCAGTAAATAAAGACAATAACGTTTTCTGGTCTCATTATACGGATGGTCCAAATGAGGCACTATTCCCATTTGGTTTCGGGTTGAGTTATACCACTTTCGAATACACTAATTTTAATGTAGAAAAAGGAGTAGAAGGGGTAAAGGTGACTGTTGATGTAACGAATGTTGGGGATAAAGATGGCGAAGAGGTGATACAGTTATATATCCAAGATCTATTTGCTTCTCAAACAAGACCAATCATTGAATTGAAGAAATTTAAAAAAGAACTGATCAAAACAGGAGAAAGTATTACAGTTGACTTTGCTATCACAAAGGCCGATCTTTCATTCTTCAATAATCAAGGAGAACTAATATTTGAACCAGGAAAGTTCAAAATTTCTGTAGGAACAAATTCTGTAGATCTTCTTAACAAAACGATTCAAGTAGATTAAAAGAATTACGTCATTCTCAACGCATCGTAGGGAATCTTACTGATAATTGACCGCATTAAAAGAAATCATGAAAAAAACCAACCTACTTCTCATTACGATCATTGCTTCACTAGGAGGACTGTTATTCGGTTACGATACAGGGGTCATCAATGGTACTCAATTCTACTTTAGTAAGTATTTCGAGCTAGAAGCGGCGATGAAAGGATGGGTTGTAGGCAGTGCCTTGCTTGGGTGCTTTGTTGGAGCCATGGCATCAGGCGTGTTTAGCAAGCAATTTGGGCGAAAGAACTCATTAATCCTTTCAGCTATCTTATTTACCATTTCAGCTTGGGGTAGTGGTTTACCATCATTTCTTCCTCAATCTGTTTCATTGCTTGTTTTTTTCAGAATTATTGGAGGTTTAGGAATAGGAATGGCATCTATGAATGCGCCTACTTACATCGCAGAATTAGCACCGGCTTCTATCCGAGGTAAAATGGTAACCTATTATCAATTAGCTATTGTAGTAGGCTTCTTTGTGGTGTTCTTGGCTACCTATATGATTGGAAATTCTGGTGATGCGGACTATAACCTAAATCAAGGATGGAGATTGATGTTTTGGTCAGAATTGATTCCATGTCTCATTTTCCTTTTCATGCTTTTCTTAGTTCCTAAAAGCCCACGTTGGTTGATAATGAAAGGGAGAGATGATGAAGCGAAACAAGTATTAGCACAGATACATGGAGAGTCTCAAGCTGAAATTGAGTTCAGTGAGATATGCTTGTCTATGGATAATGCTGAGAAGCCTAAGTTTGGAGAAATTTTCAAAAAAGGATTTTTGCCAATCGTTATTATTGGCTCTGTACTGTCTGGTTTACAGCAGCTTACTGGGATTAATGCTGTTTTGTACTATGGTGCAGATATTTTTGAAAAAGCATTAGGCTTTAGCCAAGAAGATGTCCTTCAACAGCAATTATTACTTGCTGGAGTCAATTTGATATTCACTTTTGTCGCTATGTCCACAGTAGACAAGCTAGGAAGAAAACCATTGATCTACTTAGGGTCTTTCGGTATGGGAATTGGGTTTTTGATGCTGGGAACGACTATCATGACTGATAATGTAGGAATCATTTCACTAATTGGTGTACTGATGTTCATTGGATCATTTGCATTATCAATGGGGCCAGTAGTATGGGTACTTCTTTCAGAAATGTTTCCAAACAGAATACGAAGTATTGCTATGTCAGTAGCGGTAGCAGTTCAGTGGGCTCTGAACTACGTCGTGTCACAATCATTCCCTATTGTGGTTGAAAGTGAAACGAACAACAATGATTTATGGAACGGTTCACTCCCGTACTTCATTTTCATCGGATTCATAATTATCATTTTCCTATTCACTAAAAGGTACATCCCTGAAACAAAAGGAAAGTCACTCGAAGAACTAGAAAAAGTATGGGATTATAAGAAATAAGATTGTAATCTACATTCAATATTAATCGAAGTAATTCCCCCTTAAAAAGGGGGCTAGTGGGATATCCTACTCAACAATCATCTTACTTATCCACCAACCCATCCAAAAACTCTTTAAAGCTATCTGAACTGTATTTAGCCATTCCATGATTCTCAACCTTGATCAAGCCATCCGTACCAATCACATAGGTGGTGGGAATAGAATGTGTGTCATACGTTTCAGGGAGAGGTGATCTTAAAAAGTAAACAGGAAAGTCAAATCCTTTTCTCTCAATGAAGTCCTTTGCTTTCTCCTCATCTTGATCAAGTGATATCATTACAAAAGCAACCTCTTTGCCCTTATCATCATAAAGCGCTTGAATGTCAGGCATTTCAGCAACACATGGAGGACACCATGTTGCCCAGAAATTAACAAATACAACCTGATCTTTCATCTTATTAAATGAAAAGCTTTCACCATCTATAGTTTCCAAATCAAAATCATAAGATGCTTTCTTCTTCTCTGATACTTGAGTCGGAGAAATGATACCCGTTGAAAGAACAGCTTGTTGTAATCTGCCTATGACCTCAGTGTGCCATCCCCCAAGATATATCACTCCGAAAATAGTGATCATCACAGTCCATTCAATAAGCTCTCTTCTAATTTTTGGTTTCATTTTAAATAGGGGTCTTCAACATCTATTACAACACATGATAGTAAATAATTCAAAACAAGTGTCAATCAGGAATTTTTAATATTCTTACATGGATACTTTATATTTTTTAAATTGCACCTTGAAAATTGCACCTTTATGAAGTTAAGACAAATAGCTATAGTTTTATCGATTCTTGCATCCACAGCATTACTTGGACAAAAAGTCAAGTATAAAGATATTTTCCCATCCCTAGATGCTAAAAAATGGGACGAAGTGGGTATGCATTTGCCTGCTTTTCTAATAGACAAAAAAGCAGGGCCAAACGCTCACCTACAGATGGGTTTTATGCTTCATGATAATTTATTGGAACTTGATGCCGTTAGCAATGCGAATCGTGTTTCATCTTTAGGTGATTCAACCATAATGTTTTATAGCAAGGCAAAAGAACTGATTACAGAAAAGGAGTTAAAGAATGATAAGTACTATCTAGCCTTCAATCGAAGAGACTTGAGAACAGGTAAATTCGGAATTAAACTATCTGATGTTCATCTAGAAATTGAGAAAAAAATAAAGGAAGTCCAGTCTAGACTTGACAACACCAAAGCAATTGATGAGAAGCTAGCTTCTGTATCAAAGAATTATAAATCAGCTGCAACAACTTATAAATCGTTCTCAGATCAATTTCTTGAGTACAGTTCTTTTTTGATTGGTGCTGATGACAAGGCAAAAGAAGAGCTAGCGAATATGATTACCTCTGCTGAGACAGCAGAGGAAGAAGCAAAAGAGATTATTGAATTAGCAGATGAACTAGGTTCCAAAGCCTTTTCTGATGAGGTTATTTTGAAGCAAATAACGGACTTTGGGAAGGATGGGGTTGTAGTCTCCGCTATTGGTGAAGGAGCTATTGAAATGTGGGATTATGCGGACTGGGGATTTGAGGCTCAATCAGAAATAAGAGGCTCGATAGGATTGTATAAGTCACTCATTTTGAACTATGCATTTGAAATCAGGGAAAAGAAGAACAAGGTAAAAAAAGGGACTGACGTTGAAATTGAGATGCTCAATGATGAGTTAATTGGGCAGTTTCAGAAATATGATCCAGAGTCAACTGTTGAAAAACTCTTAAGAATAGAAACGTTGGAAGCTCAAATTATTAAGCAAGTAGATTTTTCCATTAATCAAGCACTCCAAGATTCATCTCTTATTGGTGCTCAATTAGAAATTTTCGAAAAAGCCAAAGTGAAAGCGGATGAAATGAATGTATTGGTTTCTTCTATCATTCAGGACGACTTGGAAGAGACTAAAAAACTTTACAGAGAATACTCTGATAGCTTCTTCAGTAAATACGGTACATCTTCAAAGTACGTAAGTGATATGAAGATCTGGTCTGGAAGACAAGTAAAATGGCTTGGAGATGCAATTTCATTTTGGGAAGAAAAAAACAGATGGGGCCAAAGCGGAGAAAATTTGATTCCGCTTTATATCCAAGACTCGCCAGAAACAAATTTCTTTACCTTAGGGATGCCTGTCAAAGAGATTGAAGAAGTGATAGTGTGGGGAGTTAATATGGAAGAGAAGAAAGGCTATCTAACGGGTTTTGGGCCAGATCGATTTGAGAAGTGGAATAATGAGTTTGAATTACCAGAATCAGAAGTAGTTCAGTTCGTTTCAGATACGGTAGCATCGGGCCTTAGTAATACTATTTTCTATGTTTTCAATGAAGCAGCATCAGAGAAGAATTTGACATTGGTTAACTACTCTACTACAGGTGAACTTATTTGGAATGTTGTTACCACTGTTCCCAAACTTCCGGTTGATTTCAAGTTCGATAATGACACAGAAGAGCTAACCGTTTTTCTATACGGTGTTGATGAGCAACCTGCCGATTCTGATGAATTAGGCTATATTGTTGTAGATAGAACAGGGGAAATTAGGTGATTTGCCTTTAGTTGCTAATTTCTCACCTTGCAATTAGCCCCTTTTACCGAATACTTCTTTTTTTTTCATCCAAATATTGTCCAAGTATTAACTTTGGAAAAGTTATTATTGGATTGCTATATAGCGTCTTAGAAGTACCACATATCAATTATATGAATCTACATCATATCTCTACAAGAATTGTCGCAGTATTATTTCTCATTTTTATTGGATTTACTTCGCATGCTCAGGATGGGCCAGGGGGTATAGATACCAAAGATGGTACGGGAGAGCTCGTCATGTGGTTTATAGCGGATTCTGCTACCGTTAACGGATCTGGTGAGGTTACTGCATGGCAAAATGAAGTAAGCATAACTGATAATGGGCTAGTAGAGCTTGGAACTGGTCTGAGACCAAATAAGGTTTCTTCAGCTGTCAACGGACACTCAGAAGTAAGTTTCGGGGATCAAATTGATGCATTGATTACCTCGGGGGCCAGTTTGAACGCTTCAACTTTCCCTACAAATGAGGCTACTACCTTTGTGGTTACTCGTCATGACAATGCGTCTCAGAGATCGTCTGTTTATACGACAGGGACGGCTAGCAATGGAGGTATAGGTACCAATCGTTTTACGTCTCATTTACCGTGGAACAATATTGCCTACTTTGATTTGGGCAATTGCTGTGGAACAGGCGATTCTCGTATTCAGATTACCTATGATGCTGACTGGGTAGGCAGTTACGGCATATATACCTATCAAAGAGATCTTACAGAGGGTATGGAAGTATGGAGAGATAATGTATCTATTGCAGGTCCTTCGGGGACACCTTCATCTTCTTTCACTTCACATGCTACACACCAATTTTATATAGGTCATTCTTCAAGTGATAATTTTCAAGGTGATGTTGCTGAAATTCTTGTGTTTCAAGGCGCAATTAATGATGCAGAGCGTACGATTGTTAATAACTATCTATCAGCTAAGTACAACTTAGAAATTACGAATGACTTTTACCTTTTCCAAGCCTCACATGGCGTAGACGTAATTGGTATTGGACAAGATGGAACAGACACAAAACTTGAAGCAAAATCTGCTGGTATTCTGACAATGAAAGATGCTTCTTCAATAGACACAGATGGGGATTTCATATTTGCAGGTCATGACAATGGAGATGCGTCCGCATGGACGACAAGTGAACAAATTAATGGAGACGCAAATCTGGAGCGAATAGCAAGAGAGTGGCGATTCGACGCAAGTGGTGATCCAGGAACGATAACATTGAGTATTGATGCAACAGACCTCCCAACATTCAATACTGATTTTGGATTCTACAGCCTTTGGATTGACAATGATGGAGATTTCACCAGCGGTGCAACGCAATATCCATTGACTCAAAATGGGGCCGAATTTGAGGCAACAGGAATTACAGTTACAGATGGAATGTTCGTCACCATCGGTGCATACAGACCTGAGATAAATTTCGCACAGACTTCCTTTGCAGGACTAGAAACAACTACACCTGCTACCTTTGAGATTAATGTTGATTATGCGGTTGACGCTAATATCACAGTGGATTACACTGTCTCTGGAACGTGTACGGAAGATTTACCAATAGCAGGGACTTTTACAATTGCAGCAGGTAGTGCTTCTACTACTTTGCCTGTTACTATCACTTCAGGAGATGCTTTTGAATCTGATGAAACAATCATTCTTACCCTGACCGCAGCATCCCAGTCTGCAGGTATTTTAGGAGCTTCTGCTATAAGTACCTATACGGTGTATGACGATGGCGCAAGCGCTGCAAATACAATTCAGTTCGACGCACCTTTTAGTTATTCTTTTATGAAACCTATAACTATTAGTAGTTCAATGGTTTCAGGCTCGACTGATTTAACAGATTTTCCTGTAATGATTCGAATTGATGGAGCTGATTTGACAGAGATTGAGGGTAATACGATAAGATCCGATGCTTATGATATTCGATTTACACTGGACAACTCTGTGCAATGGTTAGAGCATGAAATTGAAACATATAATATTGGTACTGAGTATATCGCTTGGGTAAAATTGCCTGTGTTGTCCGCTACAGAAAATACAGTCATCAATATGTACTACGGTAATGCAGGAGCATCCACTGACCCATCAGTAAATACGGTATTTACTTCTGATTATGAGGCTGTATTCCATATGGAAGATGCCACCGATGCTTCTGAAAATGGTAACAATGGTACGTTAAATGGAAATGCTGCCATCACCACTGATGGTTATATTGGAAACGGATTGACTTTAGATGGTGCGAACGACTATTTAATTAATTCAGACGATCCTTCTTTGGTTATGAATCCGACGGATGTATTTAGTATTTCACTCTGGTTTAAAGGTACCGATAATGCGGCAGAGTTGATATCAAGAATGGATCCGGGTCAAAACAATAAGGGTTATACCTTTAGAATCCTTAATAGCGGTGGCGCTCGTTTAGGATTACTCATTGGCGAAAGTTTTTCAGGTACGCCAGTCGCTTTAAGAGCGACAACATCTCTTTCCTCAGAAGTAGTGGATGGCAACTGGCATTATCTTGTCGGAACCTACGACGGATCTACTGACCTTAGCGGTATGAAGATTTATGTTGACGGAGAAAATACTTCCATCACTAGTGATGGAGGTTTGTTTAATGATAACCTTTCTTCTGGAGACGACACCAATCCTAATATTCCGCTATCAATTGGTGTAAGAGACGGAGGAGGAAGTAATTCTAATGATACTGATGGTGAGATTGATGAGGCAAGAATTATACGCACTGAGCTAACGGCGGATTGGATTAAGACAGAATTTAATAATATGTCTGATGCAGGGGTGTTAATAACAACTACTGCATCGGTTGCAACTACTGGTTTTCAGTTGGTTGAAACAACAGACTCGGTAAATTTGACTATTGCAATTGCAAGCATTGATGTAAATGATGTGAGCATTGATTACGCAGTGACTTCAGGAACCGCTTCTAGTGGTTTAGATTACACTCTTGCTGCAGGTACTGCTACCATTGCTGCTGGTAATTTGAGTTCTGTAATTACTGTTGATTTATCAGATGATGCAGTAGATGAAGTAGACGAAACCTTCACCGTTGCACTTTCAAATCCTATTTCAGTTTCAGATGTAAGTCTAGGAACTAATAACGAAATCGAAATTACATTACTGGATGATGATGACGGCCCTACTATCTCAGTATCGGATACATTGTTGTATGTGAATGAGGGATCAACAACGAATGAGTGGTCAGTAGAATTGAACGCTTCTTCAGGGCAGGTAATAACAGTTGATTATACGATCACAGCAATTTCAGCTACATCAGGTGCTGATTATATACTCAATGACGGAACCTTAACCATTCCTGCAGATAGTACTTCGGGAGAGGTAAGCTTTAACATCATTGATGATGAAACTATTGAATCGGGAGAGACATTTGCAATTAAGCTCTCTAATCCGATCAATGCATTGTTAGATGCGGTTTATGATACGATTGGTGTAACCATAAATGATAATGATAACTTCGGAATTGATGGTCCTGGAGGTGTAGGTGATGCTGACGGTACTGGGACATTAGTCATGTGGATGATTGCTGACTCAGCCAATGTTTCAGGAGCTGATGTAGTTTCTTGGGAAAACGAAGTAGGAATTTCCGAATTGGATATGGAGCCACCTTTGACAGCTCCGACACTTGTATCCAATGCTAAAAATGGACATGCAGAAATCAGTTTTGGTAATGTGAACGATGTAATGTCTACAACAGAAAGACTGAGCACAGCATATTTCCCTTACAATGAAGCAAGCACTTTTATTGTAGTTAGGCATGATAATAGAACACAACGATCAAATACGTATGGTACTTCTACTACCCTTGGAGGAGGATTGGCTGGAAATCGTTTTTCAGCTCATAATCCATGGAACCAACAGGTATATTATGATATAGGAAACTGTTGTGGTACAGACGGAAGATCACAATTTGTCTACGATCTTGCATGGGAAGGTAACTATACGTTATTTTCTTATGTAGCAAGTGAATCAGAAGGGAAGACAGTGCGAGGTAATGCTACTCAAAAAGATTTTGATGCGGGAACGGATATCTTTCAAAATCATTCTGATTATTATTTCAATTTGGGGATGAGTCAATCTTCTAATTTTCAAGGCGACATTTTGGAGTACATCATGTACACAAGTCCCCTGAACGATGCGCAGGTTATTATTACAGAAAATTATTTAGCAGCTAAATACGACTTAACGTTAGATCAAAATGATTATTATGCTTTTAAAACAACCCATAGTTTTGAAGTAGTTGGTATTGGTAGAGAGGATGTAGATAATTTTCATAATGCCGCGCAAAGTAGTTTGTTGACTATCTCCAATGCGAGTGATTTAGATGACGGTGAATACGTTTTAGTAGGTCACGATAATACTGACCTGACAACATGGACAACCACAGATGTACCATCTGATCTTACTAATATTCAAAGAGTAGAAAGAGAGTTTAGAGTAGATACCACAGGATCTCCTGGAAGTATTTCAATTGCTATTGACAGTGATAAGTTGCCAACCCTACCTGCTGAATATACTGAATACGTCTTGATGACTGATGATGACGGTATTTTTGGGTCTGGAGCTACCATCTATCCAATGGCGCTTGTGGATGGTGAATATATATCTAATAATGTTTCTGTTTCTCAAGGAACTTATTTCACTATTGGAAC